>JAZNTY010000082.1:0-5876 GCA_045592005.1 Alistipes sp.
AGTTTGAGCCTACGGCAATCCACACGGTGGGTAATAAAGCCTCGCTCTATCTGAAAATTCCAGATACCTCCGGTTCGCTCTACGATACGCTGGGCGCACTTGAGGGTTTGGATATCAATATGACTAAACTACAGTCCTATCCTATTGCTGACCAGCCGTTCCACTATATGTTCCATGTGGATATGGAGTTTGGCGCACTGCTGGCTCTACGCATAGCCGTTGAGCGCATGAAGGCAAAGGGTGTAGAAGTGCATATTTATGGAGTGTATAACAAGAATACAGACTTTGAGCTATGAGTAATAAGTTTCAACCAACCCTTTCACAGCGACTTGAGGGTGTGGGAGAGTACTACTTCTCACGCAAATTGCGCGAGATAGATGATTTGCGTAAATCAGGTAAGAGAATTATCTCTCTGGGTATCGGAAGCCCCGATATGCCTCCGCATCCAAGTGTTATAGAGAGCCTTGCTTCTGAGGCAGCATGCCCTACGGCGCATGGTTATCAGTCCTATCGTGGCGCTGAACAGTTGCGCGAAGCTTTTAGTGGTTGGTATAGTAGAATGTTCAATGTTGAGGTAGACCCAACATCCGAGGTACTTCCACTTATTGGCTCAAAGGAAGGTCTTATGCATATCGCTATGACTTACCTCAATGTAGGCGATAAGGTGCTTGTGCCAAATCCTGGTTATCCGACATATAGCTCTGCGGTAACATTGGCTGGAGGTCAGGCTGTACCATATAACCTTACAGCTAAAAATGGGTGGCTGCCAGAGCTTGATAAGATAGATATACAGGGGGTTAAGATGATGATAATTAACTACCCGCATATGCCTACCGGCGCTGTGGCTACTTTGGAGCAGTTGCAAACTATTGTCGATTTCTGTCGCCTTCACTCAATACTGCTTGTAGGCGATAATCCTTATGGCTTTATCCGCAACGCTAAACCAGTCTCGCTTATGCAGGCTCAAGGAGCTAAGGATATAGCTATAGAACTTAACTCCCTTAGTAAGAGTCATAATATGGCGGGTTGGCGTATAGGGGTGCTTGTGGCTTCGGCTGATAAGATTGCTCAAGTGTTGCGCTTTAAGTCCAATATGGACTCAGGTATGTTCCTTCCATTGCAAAAGGCAGCTGCTGTGGCTTTGGGCTTAGGTAATGAGTGGTATGAGGGTCAAAATGCAGAGTACTACCGCCGTGAGAAGGTCGGTATGGCTATCTTTGATGCCCTTGATATAACCTATGAACCCAATCAGGCGGGACTCTTCCTCTGGGGACGCTTACCAGAGGGTGTGAATTGTTACGATTTTTGTGATAAGTTGCTCTATGAGAAGGGGGTATTCCTCACTCCTGGTGGCATTTTTGGTAGCCAGGGCGAAAAATATATGCGTCTAAGCCTCTGTGCATCGGAAGAGGTTCTAAATAGTGTACTTAATATAGTGAAGATATGAGAGTTGCAGTTGTTGGTTTAGGTCTAATCGGAGGCTCATTTGCCTTAGCTTTGAAGAGGCAAAATATTGCAAGCAGTGTGGTTGGTGTTGAGGCAAATCCTGCGCATGCGGAGATTGCACTTCAATTAGGTATTGTTGATGCTGTCGTGCCATTGGCAGAGGCTGTTGAGATTGCCGACCTTATAGCTATAGCGGTACCTGTGGATGCTATTCCACAGATTGCTATTAAGGTGCTTAATCGCATTTCGGATAGCCAGATAGTCATAGATATGGGCTCCACGAAGGAGGAGTTGTGCGAAGTGATTTCACAGCACCCTCGTCGCCGCCGCTTTGTGGCAACACACCCTATGTGGGGTACTGAGTTTTCAGGTCCTCAGGCGGCTACAAGCCATAGTTTTGCCGGTCGTAATGTGGTTATATGCCATAAAGAACTCTCTGATACCGATGCTGTTGAGCGTGTTGAGTCCATCTATAGGCAGTTAGGTATGTCGATACTTGAGATGAACGCTGAACAGCACGACCTTCACGCTGCTTATGTGAGTCATATCTCACATATTACCTCCTTTATACTCTCCACAACCGTCTTGGAGAAGGAGCGCGAGGAGGAGGCTATCTTTAACCTTGCCGGCGGAGGTTTTGATAGTACTGTGCGCCTGGCGAAGTCCTCTGCTGATACTTGGATACCTATTTTTATGCAAAATAAGTATAACATCCTTGATGTTCTTCGTGAGTATATCCACCAACTTAACCTCTTTCGGAAAGCTCTGGAGAGGGATGATGTTAAGACTTTGGAGCAGACGATTCATAGAGCTAATCAGATAAAAAGAGTACTAAACAATGAGAAATAGATAGTTATGATTGATATTAATTCAAAAAAACCGTTGATTATTGCCGGTCCTTGCTCGGCAGAGACCTTTGAACAAACAATGACCACCGCTCAGGCTTTGGCTGCCTCAGGTCGTGTAGATATCTTCCGTGCAGGAGTATGGAAACCTCGTACAAAGCCCGGAATGTTTGAGGGCGTGGGTATTCCGGCACTGCCGTGGCTTGTGGAGGTAAAGAAGAGTACAGGCTTGCCTATTGCTATCGAGGTGGCAAATGCCAAACATATTGAGAGCGCTATGGCTTTTGGTATAGATATGTTCTGGATAGGAGCTCGCACAACCTCTAATCCATTTAGTGTGCAGGAGATTGCCCAGGCTCTGCGCGGTACAGATATACCGGTGTTGGTTAAAAACCCGATGAATGCCGATGTGGAACTATGGAATGGAGCTGTTGAACGCCTTGCAGCTTGTAATATCAAAAATCTTGGTCTTATCCACCGCGGTTTCTCAGGCTATGGCTCAAGTAAATATCGCAATACCCCGATGTGGCATTTGGCTCTTGAGATACAAAAACGACTCCCTGAACTGCCGATTTTCTGCGACCCATCACATATCTGTGGCAACCGCGAATATCTCCAGCCGGTCTCTCAGCAAGCCGCCGACCTCAATTTTAACGGTATTATGGTCGAGAGTCATATTGACCCGCAAACCGCGTGGTCCGATGCAAAACAACAACTCGCCCCTAACGACCTTGTCGCTCTGTTGGATAGTATTGTTTGGCGTGCCGAGGGTTCTGATTCTATCGCCTATCAAACCTCCCTTGATGAACTTCGTGGTGTTATTGACCGCCTTGATAATGAGATACTTAACCTTTTAGCTCGCCGTATGGAGGCTGCCGAAGGTATTGGTCGTATCAAACGCGACAATAATGTCATCATTCTACAGTCATCTCGTTGGAACCAAATTGTCGAGCGTACCCTCTCCCGCTCAGCTGAGCTTGGGTTGTCTCCACATTTCCTTCAAACTATCCTCGAAGCTATTCATATTGAGAGTATCGAGAGACAAGGAAAGATAATGCACTAATTTTAGATATTTGCCTCATTCTCGGCAAGGAACTAACTATACAGAAAGACCGTCCGATAACTTACCGGACGGTCTTTTGCAACTTATTGATAGGACTATTTATTCAATTTTGCCCACGAGTCCTTGAGAGTCACTGTGCGGTTGAAGACCAGATTGTCGGCAGTTGAGTGCGTATCTGGGCAGAAGTAGCCGATGCGCTGGAACTGTAGATGGTCAAGCGGTTTGCAGTCGGCAAGGAACTTCTCTACATAGCACTCTGTAAGGATGGTCAGTGAGTCTGGGTTGAGCATTTGACGCATAGCCTCAATAGGAGTACAATCTGTTTGCTTGCGGATAGCAGCTAGCTCGTCACGAGGGTTCTCAACCTTCCATAGTCGGTCATACAGACGCACCTCAGCCTTGAGGCAGTGGTTGCAACTTACCCAATGGATAGTACCCTTAACCTTGCGGTTACTACCTGGCATACCGGTCTTGGTTTCAGGGTCATACTCGGCATAAACGGTCGTAATAACACCATTGCTATCTTTTTCGCAACCGGTACATTTAACGATATATGCATTCTTGAGTCGCACCTCCTGACCTGGAGTCATACGGAAGTACTTCTTTGGAGCATCCTCCATAAAGTCGTCGCGCTCAATCCACAGCTCGCGGCTAAACTCAATAGTGTGAGTAGCTGACTCTGGGTCCTCAGGGTTGTTAATTGCCTCCATAGCCTCAACCTGACCCTCAGGGTAGTTGGTGATAACTAACTTAACTGGGTTAAGCACAGCGCTTACGCGGGTAGCGCGCTTGTTCAAATCCTCGCGAATAGCGCTCTCAAGCAGTGCGAAGTCGTTCAGGGCGTCGTAAGTTGTATAGCCAATCTTATCCACGAAGTTGCGGATAGACTCTGGAGTATATCCACGACGGCGGAAACCACAGAGCGTAGGCATACGAGGGTCGTCCCAACCATCTACAAGACCCGCCTTAACAAGGACAAGCAGATTTCGCTTGCTCATCAGCGTATAGCTGAGGTTGAGTTTGTTAAACTCATACTGGCGTGGGCGGGTGTGCTCCAAATCCACTCCACCCTTAAGCCAATCAATAAAGAGGTTGTAGAGCGGGCGGTGAGGCACGAACTCAAGGGTACAGAGCGAGTGTGTAACACCCTCAAAGTAGTCGCTCTGGCCGTGCGCAAAGTCGTACATCGGGTATGCGTACCACTTATTGCCCGTGCGGTGGTGTGGATGCTTAACTACGCGGTAGATAATAGGGTCGCGGAACCACATATCAGAACTTGCCATATCAATCTTGGCACGAAGCACCATCTTGCCCTCCTCAATCTCTCCACGGTTCATCTTCTCAAACAGCTCAAGGCTCTCCTCTATAGGGCGATTGCGGTATGGGCTCTCAACACCAGCCTGCGTTGGAGTTCCCTTCTGCTCGGCAATCTGCTCGGATGTCTGCTCATCAATATAAGCCTTGCCCTCCTTGATAAGCTGAATGGCAAAGTCCCACAGCTGCGGGAAGTAGTCTGAGGCGTAGTACTCTGCGCCCCACTGGAAGCCGAGCCACTTAATATCTTCCTTAATAGCGTCAACATACTCAACATCCTCCTTTGTAGGATTTGTATCGTCAAAACGGAGGTTACATACACCGCCGTAGCGAGCCGCAGCGCCAAAGTCCATGCAGATAGCCTTTGCGTGGCCAATGTGCAAATAGCCGTTTGGCTCTGGTGGGAATCGGGTCTGCACATGGCTTAAGCCTGCAGCGATATCCTTCTCAATAATCTCCTCAATAAAACTTAATCTCTCTTTAACTTCTGGTGTTTCAGTAGTCATATTCTCTATTTTTTATGGTTTTTCTTATCATATAGTGTTGGGCAGATTGTGGCAGTGATGCCTACAAGCTGTTGGCAAAAGAGCTTCTGCCCATTATATTGCAATGCAAATTCAGCCTTAACTTTAACCCTGTCGCCTGCAAAGGCTTGGCTGTAACCTATGCCTGTGCGGTTGTAGACCTTGTGCGTAGTGCCGTAGAATGGGTCGCAGGTGTAGAGGTTGTCGGCATATGGAAGGTCGTCCGCGCCTATTGTCGCATAGAAAGGTGTCAGACCTCCACCTATATATAGGTTATTCTCTACATAGACCCCCCAGCGGCTCATTCGTAGGAATAACTCGCCACCCATAGGGGCCTTCCAACCCTCCTCTGTGCGGCGGTCGCGCTGTGCGGAGATAAGTGCGCCTAAACGGATGTCAAAGTCTAAAAAGGCATTGAACTTCACGCCTATATATGGGTTAAGCAGCAGATTATCAACAACATTGCCGTAGAATGTAGACTTATTCGCAAAGTGCTGCATAGAGAATGCTCCACCGGCGTAGAGAATATCCGCAAACTTGCCACCTGCTGCAGCCAGTACACGGAACTTCTCGCGCGTCTGTGGCGAGTAGAGTCCATCCCAGTCTACGGCTAACTCTGCAAAGCCTCGTCCTCCCGTATGGCGAAGTGCTACACCCTGCACTGTAGCGTTGTAGATGTGGTAG
>JAZNTY010000083.1:0-7148 GCA_045592005.1 Alistipes sp.
GGTTCTTATTTAACAATTGAGAAGTAGTATGGAATTAGCAGTATTGAACGCACAAGGTCAGCAGACAGGTCGTACCGTTGTTCTTTCTGACGCAGTATTCGGCGTGGAGGCTAATGACCACGCTATCTACCTTGATGTAAAGCAGTATCTTGCAGATCAGCGTCAGGGTACTCACAAGTCAAAGCAGCGTAACGAAGTTGCAGGTTCTACCCGTAAGTTGGAGAGACAGAAGGGTACCGGCGGTGCTCGTTGCGGTAGCATCAAGAGCCCACTGTTCCCAGGAGGTGGTCGTATTTTCGGTCCAGTACCACGCGACTACAGCTTCAAACTCAACAAGAAGCTTAAGAGACTCGCTCGTCGTAGCGCTCTTACTTATAAGGCACAGGCAGGTGCAATTACCGTTGTTGAGAACCTCACTCTTGAGGCTCCAAAAACAAAGGAGGTAGTTGCTTTGGCTTCAGCTCTCAAGGTAGCAGACAAGAAAGTATTGGTAGTCCTGCCGGATACCAATGTTAACCTCCAACTCTCTTGCCGCAACCTCCCTTATGTAAAGACCATTCTGGCATCTAATCTCAACACTTATGAGGTAATGAATGCGTCAGCATTGGTTATGGTTGAGGGTGCAGAAAATGTATTGAATGTAATGTTAGCTTAAAAATCGGAAAGAAAATGGAAGTAATTATTAAGCCTATTTTAACCGAGAAGATGACGATTCAGGGCGAAAAGTTGAATCGCTACGGTTTTATCGTTGATGTAAGGGCTAACAAGTTGCAAATTCGCAATGCCGTTGAGCAGATGTATAATGTAGTGGTAACAGATGTGAACACAATCCGTTACATGGGTAAGCAGAAGAGCCGCTACACCAAGGCAGGTTTGCTTGAGGGTCGCGCAAATAACTTCAAGAAGGCAATTGTTACCTTGAAGGATGGAGATCAGATTGATTTTTACAGTAATATCTAACAGAGATGGCAGTAAGAAAGTTTAAGCCGGTAACTCCCGGTACAAGACATAAGATTATCGGTACCTTCGACGAGGTAACAACTTCAAAGCCGGAGAAGTCTTTGCTTGAGGCAAAGAAGAGCACCGGTGGTCGTAATAATTCCGGTAAGATGACCGTACGCTACATCGGCGGTGGTCACAAACAGATGTATCGTTTGGTTGACTTTAAGCGTGTTAAGGATGGCGTTGCTGCAACTGTAAAGACAATTGAGTACGATCCAAATCGTACTGCTCGTATTGCACTTGTAGTCTATGCTGATGGTCAGAAGAGCTATATCCTCGCACCAAATGGTTTGCAGGTAGGTCAGACCGTAATTAGCGGTTCTGGCGTAGCTCCAGAGGTAGGTAACACCCTGCCACTCGCTGAGATTCCACTCGGTACACTTATTCATAACATTGAACTCTACCCCGGTCAGGGTGCGCAGATGGCGCGTTCTGCCGGTTCGTACGCTCAGCTGTTGGCTCGTGAGGGCAAGTTCGCCATCATCAAGTTGCCATCTGGTGAGACTCGTATGGTACTCGTAACCTGCCGTGCTACAGTAGGTGTTGTGTCAAATGTAGACCACAACCTTGAGTCGTCAGGTAAGGCTGGTCGTAAGCGTTGGCTCGGTCGCCGTCCTCACAACCGTGGTGTTGTAATGAACCCGGTAGATCACCCAATGGGTGGTGGTGAAGGTCGTGCTTCAGGAGGTCACCCACGCTCACGCAAGGGTCTGTTGGCTAAGGGTAAGAAGACTCGTAACCCTAAGAAGACTTCAGCCAAGTTTATTATTTCAAAGCGCAAAAAATAATTAAATAAGAGTACATAATGAGCCGTTCATTAAAAAAAGGACCATTCATTGACCCAAAGCTTGTGGCAAAGGTTATTGCACAGGCAGAAGGCAATAAGAAGTCTGTAATTAAGACTTGGTCACGAGCAAGTATGATTTCGCCTGACTTCGTAGGTCAGACAATTGCTGTTCACAACGGAAACAAATTCATTCCGGTTTATGTAACCGAGAATATGGTAGGTCACAAACTCGGAGAGTTTGCTCCAACCCGTAACTTCCGTGGTCACGCAGGTAACAAGAAAAAATAGGTAGACAATGGGATCAAGAAAAGCAATAAGAGCCGAGAAATTAAAGGCTGAGAAGAAGCAGAAGGCTATCGCCATTATGCGTGACTGCCCAACCTCACCTCGCAAGATGCGTCTGGTAGCAGATATCATCCGCGGCGTAGAGATCAATAAGGCATTGGGTATCCTTCGCTATTCTAAGAAGGAGGCATCTATCAGATTGGAGAAGCTGCTCAAGTCAGCAATCGCTAACTGGGAGGCAAAGAACGAGAACGAGCGTCTTGAGGATGTAACATTGTGCGTTAAGGAGATTACCGTAGACGGTGGTCGTATGCTTAAGCGTATTCAGGCAGCACCACAGGGTCGCGCACACCGTATCCGTAAGCGTTCCAATCATGTTACAATCGTAGTTGATAAAGTGGTAACCGCAGAAAATAAGTAGACAAATGGGTCAGAAAGTTAATCCAAAAGCAAATCGTGTCGGTATCATCAGAGGTTGGGATTCTAACTGGTTTGGTGGTAAGGATTTCTCAGAGAAATTGGTCGAGGACGCAAAGATTCGTAAGTACTTGAATGTCCGTTTGGCTAAAGCAAGTATTTCAAAGATTATCATCGAGCGTACACTCAAGCTTGTAACTGTAACCATCTCCACCGCTCGTCCGGGTATTATCATCGGTAAGGGTGGTTCAGAGGTTGACAAGCTCAAGGAGGAGTTGAAGAAGATTTTCCGCAAGGAGATCCAAATCAACATCTTCGAGGTAAAGCGTCCAGATATCGACGCTACAATCGTAGGTCAGTCAATCGCACGCCAGCTTGAGGGTCGTGTATCACACCGCCGCGCAATCAAGACCGCTATCGGTAACGCAATGCGTAATGGTGCAGAGGGTATTAAGATCCAGATTTCAGGTCGTGTAGGTGGCGCCGAGATGGCACGCTCAGAGACTATAAAGGATGGTCGTATTCCACTTCACACCTTCCGTGCAGATGTAGATTATCACTTGGCAGAGGCAATCACCAAAGTAGGTGTTCTGGGTATCAAGACTTGGATTTGCCACGGTACTGTATATGGCAAGCGTGATCTTTTCGAGATCGCAGGTGCAGCCTCACAGCAGGGTGGTAACCAGCAGCAGGGTGGTCGTCGCGGAAACGGACCGAAGAAAAGAAGAAATAACAACAAGTAGTACCTTTTAAAAGCAAATAACAATTATGTTACAGCCAAAAAAGACCAAATTTAGAAGAATGCAGAAAGGTCGTATGAAGGGTGTTGCTCAGAGAGGTAACCAACTTGCATACGGTTCGTTCGGCATCAAGGCGCTGGAGTCTTCATGGATTACCGGTCGTCAGATTGAGGCAGCCCGTCAGGCAATTACTCGTTATATGAAGCGTGAGGGTCAGATATGGATTCGTATCTTCCCTGATAAGCCAATCACCAAGAAGCCAGCAGAGGTTCGTATGGGTAAAGGTAAGGGTAATCCAGAAGGATTCGTAGCACCTGTTACTCCAGGTCGTATTCTCTTCGAGGCAGAGGGTGTACCAATGGCAGTAGCTCAGGAGGCATTGCGTCTTGGCGCACAGAAGTTGCCAATCACTACTAAGTTTATTGTTCGCCGCGATTACGACGAGGCAACTGCATTGTAAAAAGGAGGATAAATATGAAAACTGCTGAAATTAAAGAGATGTCCGTACAGGACTTGCAGGAGCGTATTGCAGCTGAGAAGGCTAACCTCGCTTCTATGAAGGTACAACATGCCGTATCTCCGGTTGAAAATCCTTCTAACATTAAGAAAACTCGCAGAGATATAGCTCGAATGCTGACAATTCTGCATCAAAAGTAAGAGACGATTATGGAAAGAAATCTTAGAAAAGAGCGTATCGGCGTGGT
Organism: Alistipes sp.; assembly: GCA_045592005.1. Lineage (GTDB taxonomy): Bacteria > Bacteroidota > Bacteroidia > Bacteroidales > Rikenellaceae > Alistipes. The sequence continues at coordinate 3,936 of JAZNTY010000083.1, forward strand.
TGTCAGCAACAAGATGGCAAAGACCATCGTAGTGGCTGTCGCTCGTAAGGTTAAGCACCCTATCTACGGTAAGTTCGTGAACAAGACCACCAAGTTTGTGGCAGAGTGCCTGGACGAGTCTGTACGCGAGGGTGATACAGTACGCATTATGGAGACACGCCCGTTGAGCAAGACGAAGCGTTGGAGATTAGTACAAATCATTGAAAGAGCGAAGTAGTTATGATACAACAAGAAAGCAGACTCGTAGTAGCTGATAATAGCGGTGCAAAGGAGGTTCTTTGTATTCGCGTGCTTGGCGGCACAAAGCGTCGCTATGCATCTATCGGCGATAAGATCGTAGTGGCTGTTAAGAGCGCATCCCCATCAGGCGATGTAAAGAAGGGTGCCGTATCAAAAGCAGTCGTAGTAAGAACAAAGAAGGAGATCCGTCGTGCTAACGGTTCATACATCCGTTTCGATGACAACGCTGTAGTTCTCCTCAATAATCAGGGTGAGATGCGTGGTACTCGTATCTTCGGTCCTGTAGCTCGTGAGCTTCGTGACCAGTATATGAAGATTATCTCCCTTGCACCTGAAGTATTGTAATATTAAAAACCGTTACAGATATGTCAGTTAAATTGCATATTAAGAAAGGGGATACAGTTTGCGTAATCGCTGGTGACAACAAAGGTCAGCAGGGCAAGGTCCTGAAGGTCGAGGTTTCAAAGCAGCGTGCTATTGTCGAGGGTGTCAACCTCGTCAAGAAGGCTACTAAGCCAAACGCAAAGAACCCACAGGGTGGTATCGTTGAGCAGGAGGCTCCGATTCACATCTCTAACTTGCAGTTGCTCGACCCAAAGAGTGGCAAGCCAACTCGTGTAGGTCGCAAGGCAAATGCAGAAGGTAAATTAGTTCGTTTTGCTAAAAAATCGGGAGAGGAGATTAAATAATGGCATACATTCCATCACTCAAGACACAGTATAAGGAGCAGATCGTTCCTGCCCTTATGAAGGAGTTTGGATACAGCAGCGTTATGCAGTGTCCTAAGCTCGAGAAGATCGTCATCAATCAGGGTATGGGTCAGGCAGTAGCTGATAAGAAACTTATCGACATTGCCCAGGAGGAACTTACCGTGATTGCCGGTCAGAAGGCAGTTCAAACCAAGTCGCGTAAGGATATTTCGAACTTCAAACTCCGTAAGGGTATGCCTATCGGTGTTCGTGTAACCCTTCGTCAGAACCGTATGTACGAGTTCTTGGAGCGTCTGATTGCAGTAGCTCTTCCTCGTATCCGCGACTTTAAGGGTATCAACGATCGTTTCGACGGTCAGGGTAACTACACCCTCGGTATCACCGAGCAGATTATCTTCCCTGAGATTGATATCGACAAGATCACAAAGATCTTCGGTATGGAGATTACATTTGTAACAACGGCAAAGACCGATGAGGAGGCTTATGCACTTCTCCGTGAGTTCGGTCTGCCTTTCAAAAACGCTAAAAAGAACTAATAGTCTATGGCAAAGGAATCAATGAAGGCTCGCGAAGTAAAGCGCGAGAAACTTGCAGCACGCTATGCACACAAGCGTGAGGAGATCGCCGCAGCACTCAAGGCAGGCGAGATCGACCACGAGGAGGCTTGGATTGCACTTTCAAAGTTGCCACGCAACTCCAATCCAATCCGTCAGCACAACCGTTGCAAGCTTACCGGTCGTCCGAAGGGCTATATGCGTCAGTTCGGTATCAGCCGTATCCAGTTCCGTGAGATGGCTTCATCCGGTCTGATCCCCGGCGTAAAGAAGGCAAGCTGGTAGAGAACACTCCGATTTGGGGAGGGGCAAAACGCCTCTCCCCGTGTCGGTTTTAATAGCGTCAAGGTTGACAATTGTTTGGGGAACAGTTGGTTGACAAATTATAAAAATGTCAATTAATTGTCGAAAAATTAGGAAAATTGCTGTATAATTGTTAACTTTGCGCGCTTAAAAATGTGAAAATTGCCAATAAAACGCACCCAAAACCTGCTCAGAAGCGCCTGTGAGGCACTTTTGGAAGGCAGAGGGCTTGCGCTTTTGGTGCGCTAAGAGTTCAGGGGAACCTGGCTCATAACAAATTTTTTAACTAATTTTAATTTTTAACTTTTAATTCTTAACAACTATGACAGATCCAATCGCGGATTTCCTCACGAGAATTAGAAATGCAGTGAAAGCCAACCACAAGGTGGTTGTAGCTCCTGGCTCAAAAATTAAAGAAGCCATCACTAAAATTCTCTACGAGCAGGGTTATATCCTTGCTTACAAGTTCGACAAGGATGAGAAGGGTCATCCTGTAATTAAGATTGCGCTCAAGTGGAACGCAGCAACTAAGACCAATGCTATCAAGAACCTTAAGCGAGTATCTCGTCCAGGTCTTCGTCAGTACTCTTCAGTAGCTGATATGCCACGCGTGCAGAACGGTTTGGGTATCGCAATCGTATCAACCTCTAAGGGCATTATGACCGGCGCACAGGCTTGCCGAGAGAATGTTGGTGGTGAGGTATTATGCTATGTTTATTAATCACTAAAACCGAAACAAAATGTCAAGAATTGGTAAATTACCTGTAATCTTACCTGCCGGCGTCGAGGTAACAGTCGCAGCCGACAATACGGTAAGCGTGAAAGGTCCTCTTGGTACTCTTAGCCAGAAGGATGATTCGGATATCACAGTTACTGTTGGCACTGCTACCACTAAAGAGGGTGCAGAGGTTGCAGCAGTTATTGTAACCCGTCCTACAAACCAGCCACGCCACCGTTCAATGCACGGTCTATACCGCGCACTTATTAATAACATGGTTGTTGGTGTGTCTAAGGGCTACGAGATCAAGCAAGAACTTGTTGGTGTAGGTTTTAAGGCAGAGGTTAAGGGCAATGTCCTTGAGATGAGCCTCGGTTACTCTCACGACACATACTTCCGTCTTCCAGCAGAGGTTACTGCAACCGCTGTAACCGAGAAGAAGGGAGCTCCAATCGTCACTCTTAAGAGCTGTGACAAGCAGCTTATTGGTCAGGTTGCAGCAAAGCTTCGCTCACTGCGTAAGCCAGAGCCATATAAGGGTAAGGGTATTAAGTTTGTAGGCGAGGTGATTCGTCGTAAGGCAGGTAAGTCTGCAAATGCTAAATAGTAAAACAGAGTAAGTTATGTCATTGAATAAGATTGAAAGAAGAGAGAGAATCAAGATGCGTATCCGCAAGATTGTAAGCGG
>JAZNTY010000084.1:0-5782 GCA_045592005.1 Alistipes sp.
GTTGATGGTTTCAGGCTTCAGCACCTCACCGCTCGACTGAGCCAAAATCTCCTCCGGAGAGGCGAGGCTAATCGAAATGCGGCTATAACCGGTTGTATTATCTTTATTGCTTGCCATATTTTTACTAATTTTTTTATACCTACATAATTATTACTCAAGTTTTACTGAGAGAGCCAAACCTCGAAGCTCATGCAACAGCACATTCATTGCCTCCGGAATACCAGGCTTTGGAAGATTGTCGCCCTTAACGATAGCCTCATAAGTCTTTGCACGACCTGTAACATCGTCTGACTTAACGGTAAGAATCTCCTGAAGGATATTTGCGGCACCGAAGCCCTCAAGAGCCCAAACCTCCATCTCTCCGAAACGCTGACCACCAAACTGTGCCTTACCACCAAGTGGTTGCTGGGTAATGAGCGAATAAGGACCAATTGAACGGGCGTGCATCTTATCGTCAATCATGTGACCGAGCTTAAGCATATAGATCACACCAACTGTTGCCGGCTGGTCAAAACGCTCGCCGGTACCACCGTCATAGAGATAAGTACGACCGCTATGAGGAATACCCGCCTGAGCTGTATATTCGTTAATCTGGTCAAGTGATGCACCATCGAAGATTGGTGTTGCGAACTTAAGACCAAGTTCACGACCTGCCCAACCCAAAACGGTCTCATAAATCTGACCGAGGTTCATTCGTGAAGGCACACCTAGTGGGTTCAGACAGATGTCGACGATAGTACCATCCTCAAGGAATGGCATATCCTCGTCGCGGACAATCTTTGCAACAATACCCTTGTTACCGTGACGACCCGCCATCTTATCTCCTACCTTAAGCTTACGCTTCTTACCAATATATACCTTAGCAATCTGGATAACGCCTGCCTGTGGCAACTCATCGCCATTTGTAAGGTTAATCTTCTCTCGCTTGATAGCTGCGTCAACTTTCTTGACCTCAACGATATAGTTATTGATAGTAAGACCCACAAGCTCATTGGTATGCTGGTCAGCAGTCCAATTATAATGACCCAAATCAAGGTAACCAATCTCAAGTTTGCTCTTTTCGTCAATCTTCTTACGAGAGATGTCTTCGAGCATCTTCTGAGTGAACTTAGCTCCTGGAGCATAAATCTCAACGCCGAAGTAGTCGTGGATACCGGTGGTTACCTGACCCTGGAGCAGTGTCCAAAGTTTATCAACAAGAACCTGTGTAAGGGCAAGAACCTGCTCACGGTGCTTCTCGTCAACCTTTGCAAGCATATCTTTCTCAGCGCTGCGGTTCTTCTTATCGGTAGTACCGGCACGGCTGTAGAGACGAGTGTCTATAACGGTACCAAAGAGTGATGGCTGAGCCTTGAGAGAGGCATCCTTAACATCGCCAGCCTTGTCACCAAAGATAGCACGGAGCAGTTTCTCCTCTGGAGATGGATCGCTCTCTCCCTTAGGAGTAATCTTACCAATCATGATATCGCCAGGCTTGATGTTGGCTCCGATACGGATAATACCATTTGCATCCAAGTCCTTTGTAGCATCCTCGCTAACATTAGGGATATCTGAAGTAAGTTCCTCCTTACCGCGCTTAGTATCACGCACCTCAAGGATATACTCATCAACATGAACTGAGGTAAATAGGTCCTCACGCTGGATACGCTCCGAGATAACGATAGCATCCTCAAAGTTATAACCCTTCCATGGCATGAACGCCACCTTAAGGTTACGACCGAGGGCAAGCTCACCACCCTGGGTTGAATAACCTTCTGTCAAAATCTGACCAGCCTTAACACGGTCGCCTGTGAGCACTGTTGGCTTAAGGGTAATAGAGGTGTTCTGGTTAGTACGGCGGTAACGAGGGAGTGTATAGGTGGTAATCTCCGGCTCGAAAGTGCAGATAGACTGCTCCTCAGTGCGGTCATAGCGCACATCAATACGAGTTGCATCAGCAAAGACAACCTCTCCGTCGCCAGCTGCAACTATCTGGATACGGCTGTCAGAAATCATATCCTTCTCAATACCTGTACCAACAATAGGAGCCTCGCAGGTTACAAGTGGTACTGCCTGACGCATCATGTTCGAACCCATCAGTGCACGGTTAGCATCGTCGTGCTCAAGGAACGGAATAAGACTCGCTGCAATAGATGCAACCTGATTTGGCGCAACATCCATAAGGTCTACATCTACATCGTGAACTACAGGGAAGTCGGCACCCTCACGAGCCTTGATACGCACAGAGTTTACAAAATGACCATCGTCGGTAAGTGGCTCATTGGACTGAGCGACAACCTTACCCTCCTCCTCCTCTGCCGAGTAGTAACGGATATGTGAGTTATCAAGGTCTACAATACCATTCTCTACAGTACGGTATGGAGTCTCGATAAAGCCCATATCTGAAATCTTCGCGTAGACACACAATGATGAAATAAGACCGATGTTTGGACCTTCAGGTGACTCAATAGGACAGAGACGACCATAGTGAGTATAGTGAACATCTCGCACCTCAAAACCTGCACGGTCACGAGACAGACCACCAGGACCAAGTGCCGAAAGACGACGCTTATGTGTAACCTCGGCAAGTGGGTTGATTTGGTCCATAAACTGCGAGAGCTGCGATGTTCCGAAATATGAGTTGATGACGCTTGACAGAGTCTTTGCGTTAATCAAATCAACTGGAGTAAAGCTCTCATTATCACGAACATTCATACGCTCACGGATAGTACGAGCCATACGAACAAAACCGATAGAGAACTGATTTGAAAGCTGCTCTCCTACGGTGCGAACACGACGGTTTGACAAGTGGTCGATATCGTCAAGCTCTGCACGCGAGTTGATAAGCTGGATAAGATACTTGATAATGGCGATAATATCCTCACGAGTAAGGGTGCGGATAGATGGATCGGTAGCCAAGTCCAACTTCTTATTGATACGGAAGCGACCTACATTACCCAAGTCATAACGCTTATCTGAGAAGAAGAGCTTATCGATAACATCACGAGCAGTAGCATCATCCGGAGCTTCGGAAGCGCGCAACTGACGGTAGATGTAACGAACAGCGTCAACCTCTGAGTTACAAGTATCCTTCTGGAGTGTATTATAGATAATCGAGAAGTCGATGCCTGACGGGTTCTCCTTATGAAGAATGATAGTCTTAACACCACTCTCAACAATCTCCTCGATATGTTTCTCTTCAAGCACAGTCTCGCGGTCTACGATAACCTCATTACGCTCGATAGAGACAACCTCGCCGGTATCCTCGTCTACGAAGTCCTCTACCCAAGTAGAGAGTACACGAGCCGCGAGCTTACGACCTACTGCCTTCTTAAGGTTGGTCTTTGTGACCTTCATCTCGTCTGCCAGGTCGAAGATTTCAAGAATTTGCTGGTCGTTCTCATAACCGATAGCACGAAGCAAAGTGGTTACAGGCAACTTCTTCTTACGGTCGATGTAAGCGTACATCACATTGTTGATATCGGTAGCAAACTCAATCCACGAACCCTTGAACGGAATAATTCGTGCGGAGTAAAGCTTAGTACCGTTGGTGTGAACACTCTGACCGAAGAATACACCTGGAGAACGGTGCAACTGAGAGACAATAACGCGCTCAGCACCATTGATAACAAATGTGCCTCGCTCCGTCATATAAGGAACATTGCCCAAGTAAACATCTTGAACTACAATCTTATTACCCTCCTGATCAGACTCATAATTGCAGGTCAAACGCAACTTAGCCTTAAGAGGTACATTGTAGGTCATACCGCGCTCAAGACACTCCTCGATAGTGTAGCGTGGTGGGTCAATGTAATAATCAAGAAACTCCAATACATAGTGATTGTGAGTATCGGTAATAGGGAAATTTTCCTGGAAAACTCGATACAGACCTTCATTCTTACGCTGCTGGGCTGTAGAGTCCATCTGGAAGAATTTTCGGAAAGATTCGAGCTGTATCTCCAACAGATCCGGGTAAGGCACTCGATCCTTAAGTGTGGAGAAGCTAATTCGTTGTTGTGTGTTAGTGGACATAAATAATCCGGTGTTTTTTTGTGAGTACTCGTAAGGGAAAAACTACCCTTAATTACGGTGCTTTTTCACACCGCTAATGCCCTCAAAAATGGTGTACCACACCCCTGAGAGCATCTGTGGGGCATAAAGCATTGGCTTGTCTCCACAACCTTCATAGTCGAACTGTTTTTCGCACCTTAAGTGAACTCTCAGCACTACCAATGCGAGCTGTCTCTTCGCACTATCAAGGTTATGGGCTGCCAATCAACCCCAATCACAACGCGGCACAGCCTATGCACTCCGCAAAAGTGATTTATCTATTTGAAAAGCCTAAAATCCATATATATGCGCAAAAATGGAATTTTAGACCAGAAAAGGCATAGAGCTTACACTGCAGTAGTAAGCTCTACACCTGTGATGGGCTTAGTTAAACTAAGTATATTATTACTTAAGCTCAACCTCAGCACCAGCCTCCTCAAGAGTAGCCTTAAGAGCCTCAGCCTCCTCCTTAGAAACGCCCTCCTTAACAGCCTTAGGAGCTGCATCAACAAGAGCCTTAGCGTCACCAAGTGAAAGACCAGCAGCTTCCTTTACTGCCTTGATTACCTGTAACTTAGCCTGACCGGCTGATTTCAGGATAACATCGAACGATGTCTTCTCAGCAGCAGCTGCCTCGCCTGCAGCAGGAGCAGCAGCAACTGCAACAGCTGCAGCAGCTGGCTCAATACCGTACTCCTCCTTAAGGATGGTAGCCAATTCGTTTACCTCTTTAACAGTCAAGTTTACCAACTCCTCTGCCAATACTTTTACATCTGCCATAGTTGTAATTTTTATTAAATTTGTTTTTGTTTCTTTTATTAATTATTTCTTTCTTCGAGAGTCTTAACCAGACCCGCGATCTTCTCGCCTGCATTAGCACGCAGTGCAGAGATAACATTCTTTGCAGGAGACTGGAGCAGTGCAACGATGTCGCCAATGAGCTCCTCCCTGCTCTTGATGCTGCACAGGGTATCCAGCTGATCATCACCAACATATACGCAACCCTCTACACAAGCAGCCTTGATAAGCGGCTTGTCGCACTTCTTGCGGAACTCCTTGATAAGTACTGCCGGAGCCTTTCCGGTAGTTGTAAGCATAATTGCGGTTGGACCCTCAAGTACACCTACCAAATCCTTATCATCTTTGTTCAAACGCTCAAGCGCCTTGCGGAGAAGTGTGTTCTTTACAACGATTAACTTAATATCGCTATCAAAACACTTGCGACGGAGCGCAGCTGTCTTCTCTGCATTGAGAGCCTCAATGTCTGTGAGATAAAAGTGAGGATACTCTCCAAGCTGAGCAACAAGATTATCGATAACGACAGCTTTTTGTTCTTTAGTCATTGTTTAATCCTCCCTTTTATTTTGTTTCAACTGATTTAGGATCAACCTGTACGCCTGGGCTCATAGTTGTTGAGAGATAGATACTCTGAACATATGTACCCTTAGCAGCGGATGGTTTGAGTTTAATAATAGTACTCATTACCTCCTTAGCATTCTCCTCGATCTGCTGTGAAGTAAACGATACCTTACCGATTGAGGTGTGAACAATACCGTACTTATCAACCTTAAAGTCGATCTTACCGGCTTTCACATCCTGAACGGCTTTGCCGACCTCCATAGTAACCGTACCGGTCTTAGGGTTTGGCATCAGACCGCGAGGACCGAGGATACGACCGAGCGCACCCACTTTACCCATTACATTAGGTGTGCAGATGATTACATCAACATCTGTCCATCCGGACTTAATCTTG
>JAZNTY010000085.1:0-2664 GCA_045592005.1 Alistipes sp.
ATATAGAACTTATCGTGGTCGGCAAAACCGACTCTAAGAGTGTTGAGGCTATAGTGGATATGTATACCAAGCGTATCAACCACTATAACCGCTTTAACATAACCTACCTTCCTGATATTCGTAACTCCAAAAACCTCTCTCAATCTCAGCAAAAAAGTGCTGAAGGCGAGGCTCTTTTACGCCTTATAGAGCCATCAGACCGCGTTGTTCTCCTTGATGAAAGAGGTGCCGAGTATACCTCTATTGAATATGCTGATTGGCTGCAAAAACGGATGAATAGCGGTATTAAGCGACTGCTCTTTATCATTGGTGGTCCTTATGGTTTCTCAGAGGCTATTTATGCTCGTGCAGATGAGAAGATATCCCTCTCCAAGATGACCTTCTCTCACCAAATTATACGCGCTATTTTTACAGAGCAGTTGTATCGAGCCTTTACGATACTGCATAACGAACCCTACCATCACTCTTAGTCTTTATCTTAAGGGGAGGGCTCGTTGAATAGATTATTTCTTAACTCTTTTAGGGTTTTGGCTGACAAATTGTTCCCAAGATTGTGTGCCGCGTTTATTGGCGCGCTTATCTCCGCCAAGTCCTTTAACCTTATCGTTGCCTAAAGCCAGATTTAGCGGTGTAGAGGTGGCAAAGTAGTGACATAAAGCGACTGCCATACCGTCAGTGGCATCGAGTCGTTTGGGTGGTTGTTCAATCTTAAGTAGACGAATAACAATAGAAGCGACCTGCTCCTTAGAGGAGGAACCACTACCTGTGATTGCCTGCTTGATGCGTGTAGGAGCATATTCTGCAACGGGCTTATTGCAACTTAGGGCAGCAGCCATAGCTACTCCCTGTGCACGACCAAGCTTGAGCATACTCTGCACATTGGTACCAAAGAATGGTGACTCTAAGGCTACTTGCTGTGGTTTGTATTCGTCAATAAGCATTCTTACACGCTCAAAAATATAGCGTAGCTTGTCGTATGGGTCGGCAATTTTGTGCATATCTATATCTCCCAACACCACCGGAGTAAGCTCTTTGTCATTAACCTCCAAGATGCCGTAACCCATATAATTTGTTCCAGGGTCGATGCCTAAGATGCGGTAAATCATCCTTTAGAGGCAATTTGGATTTGTAACTTGAATTCAGCCCCCTCGATGTCGGTGTTGAGGCGTATATAGTTGCCGAAATGAGTTACTTTGACAAAGTAAAGACCCTCTTTGGTAATGGGCTCAAAAACGGTACCTTCATCTGCCCAATGGATGCCGTCGTGGGATATTTGTACTTTAGCGTTAAATACTCCACTGCCGATAACCTGTTCAACGAATATGAAGAATATAACCTCGTCAGCCCAACCAACCTCATAAGGATGGGTCTGAAATCCTTCTGTAAAGGACTTTTTTATCTCTAAATGCGCGGCATTAAACTGTTTCATACTTTTTGCTCTATAAATGAGTTATTCTTGTGATGCTACAAAAGAGTCGATATATAGGTATACGCGGCGATTGCTATCTGTTTCGAGCCAGATAACAGGGTTGATAAGACCATCTATGCGGCGGTACTTGTCAACGGTGGTAATCTTTATGCCACGGAGGTCGAAAATTTTGTTCTGGCACTGCATCTCTACATACTCTTTGTCTATAATATCGACCTTTAGGCGCAGATATTGCCAATTTATTTTGCAGTCGGTCTCGTTGTAGATAAGGTTCTGCTCTCCATTCGGTACATCTTTATATCCTGCGTGATAACCATCCGGGCGACGCTCGCCAAACCACCAGCAGTCTACGCCCCATTTACACCAATCGCCATCCTGACCAAAAGCCCAATCTTTGTCAGTTCCCGGAGTGGCCTGGATATACTGCCATTTGCGCATAGGCTTGCCGTCAACGGTATTTAGGTAGCGGATACCCCAAAAGAAGCGGTTGTTATCATCTTGCGTATCGGAACCTATACCAAAGGCTCGGATAGAGTCCTCATGTAGACCAGGTTGTGCGCCGGTGCCATCCACAGCATCCTGCTCGCCTGTATATGCAAACCAACACTCATATTGCAGATAGCGTGCATTGGGGTCCATGTTGGAAAGACGCTTTATGGCGTGTCCCATAGAACCTGGAGCGGGTGGCATAGAGTATGGGTTAGCCACAGGGCGTGTAGATAACTTGAGTGAGTATGTGCCCGATAGCGAACCGTGGGTGCCCGGAAAACGATAGGTCGCCGAACTGAGCATTACGGGAGGCCATTGGTCTTTGTTGACCTTTGTGGGTGGTACATCGAAGTCTGGATGTTCGGTAAAGTTTGGCAATAGTACCATCCAACCATTAAAACCACGGTCAAAGATGTCGTAACACAGTACTCTTTTGAGTGGGTTAAAACGCCCATGAAGCATAATATTATCCATATAATTCGATACCTTTTTCTATTAAACGATTTTGTAAATTCTTGATATTCAGTTCTCGTGGGGTACACCCCTCAGCAGCGCACATTGCGGCAGCTATACCTATAGCCTCGCCCATAGCCATGCAGATTGACATTACGCGATAGGAGGCGTGGGCGCGATGGGTGCCCGAAATGCAGCGACCTGCGGTATACAGGTTTTCAACACCTCGTGGAGTAAAGCAACGATATGGTAAGTCATAAGGCTTGCAATATTGTATATGCTCTTCAGCCTGA
>JAZNTY010000086.1:0-4034 GCA_045592005.1 Alistipes sp.
AATCATCATTGCCGACCACGCCTACAACTACCCCTATGGCATTAGCGCCAGCTCTGTTGCGCGCCACCGCATACCTATGTTATGGTTAGGTGGTGTGATAAAAGAGTCTTTGACGGTTGACCACTACTGCTCACAGAGCGACTTGGCGGCAACACTACTCGCACAACTCGATATAGACCATAGCCGTTACCCATTGAGCCGTGATATTTTCGCTGCCGACAGCCATAAGTTTGGCTATTATACCTTTAATAACGGCTTTGGCGTTGTCGAGAATAACAGTGCGACAATCTATGACTGCACACAGAATAAAGTTATCCCCGAAAACAGCTCTGACCTTCAACTACTATTGGGCAAAGTGCTATTGCAGAACACCTATAATATTATCAAGCAGCTATGAGAGATTTTTTAGAGCTACAACCCACCTCCAACCAGAACTTTCGCCTTGTAGGATATGGCAAACGCGGCGATTTGACAGCACGCCTTGAGGCATCGTTTACAGCCGCCTCCAATGGCGATATGGAGAGGTGTTGCCAGATGAGATATGATGCATTTCAAGATATTGTCGCCACACTGCCCGATGATGAGCAGAGCATTGTAGAACTTGACCGCAACCATAATAACACTTTGGCAGCGATGAAGATTATCTACTTTTCGGCGATGGATAACTACCTTATTGGCGACTATGAGCTTGCCGCCGCGCAGCTTGAACTGCTTATAGAGAGTGATGACGAGGACCCATTAGAGGCTACACCTCTGCTTGCCCTCTGCTATTGTGGCTTGGGCGAGTGGGAGTGCCTTGAGGATATATATACCGACTTGGGAGATAAGACACCCCTACAGCCTCTATGTCGCATCATTAGCCGCTATGCTCAGGAGCAGACGCTTGACCAATCCTTCCTCTCAGCCATTAAGCGCCACCACGACTTTTGTAACGAGATTGTCGGCAACCGCCACCTTACAGAAGAGCAATATATTCGTGAAATTAACTCCGAGCACCCGTCCCGCGAAGCCCTGGCACACGAGATATACCTTCTCTGCGAGCCAATCTTACAACTCCACAACGGTCTAATTCAATCTCTTGCCACCGCCATAAAGGGGTAGGTTATTTTACATTAAGATAGGAAAGCACAGCATCTTTTAATGCTGTAGACAATTGTGTCGGCACAGCATTGCCAATCTGTAGATTTCTCTCAGATCGAGTACCATAGAATTTATAACTATCTGGAAAACCCTGCAATCGTGCCCCCTCGCGCGTAGACAAAGGGCGTGCAGAGCGAGGATGCACACAGCGAGATGACGATGGACAACTCAAATTACGAGTGATAGTTGTTGATGGTTTATTCCACCACAGACGGCAGTATGTGTTTGCAAAACCACTTGTTGGTCGCAATTCCTCAGCCACATCTTGTGGAGTGCCACCATCAGGCAATGCTTCCATTAATTTTATCAACTTTGCATTGTTTTTTGGAACACTATGGTCCTCTATCTGCTGCGGTGCACCTTGTCGCATCTCTACTTGATAATCATTCTGAGGCTCTGTAGTATAATATAGTCCCGTTTCGCCACTATTAATAACCGGCAAATCTCCAATAGCCTCCCCTAAGGTCACATAAGGTTTCAAATGACCACCAAACAGACTATTTATTTCACTCGATGCATGGGTGGGTTGAGGATAGGAAAATTTATCATCAAATAGTGAGCCAATAATAATAACCCTCTCTCTAATTTGAGGAGTTCCGTAGTCCGCAGCATTTAGCACCTCCCACTTTACAAAATAACCTAAACTCTTAAACAAAGTCAGTATTTCAGCCATTAAACAGCCTCCTCTTATTGACAATAAGCCCTTGACATTTTCAAAAATAAACATCTTTGGTCTTATCTGAGATAACACCCTAAAATATTCTTGAAACAATTTACCTCGTGGGTCATCTATCAATCGTTTGCCCACCGTGGAATAAGCCTGACAAGGAGGACCCCCTATAACAACATCTATCTCACCTTGTTTTATACCTAAATCTGTCGTTAAATCATCAAGCGAGAAATCCTTGATATCTTTGTTATACATCTTTACATTGGGATGATTGAGTAGATATGCTTTAGCCATTGGTGCTAAAATCTCATTAGCCGCCACAATGTTAAAAGCAGAGTCTCGTGCAAAACCGTAACTCAACCCTCCAACTCCCGCAAATAGATCTACAACTCGATATCCCATACCCAAAATCTATATTACGCTACAAAGTTAGGTATTTTTATTTATATTCCAATATGGAATATAAGAAATAATCCGATAAATTTGTTTTCTATGAAAACTATTGAACTCAAAAAACTCAAAAAACACCTTGCAAGCCGCCTCTACTTGGCTCGCACTGAACTCGGTATTAAACAATCTGATTTACAACAAGAGGGTATTATTTCACAAAGCCATCTATCAAAACTTGAGAATGGAGAGATTAATATTTCTGCTGCAATGCTGTATGTTTTAGCAAATCGTTACAAAAAAGAATTAAACTATTTTTTCGAATATGACCGATAAAAAAATTAAGGATATATATGATATTATATCTGCGCACCATAGCAAATACCTTAAGGACAAAGGTGTTGTTCTTCCAAACCTAAAACACGCTAATGGTGGATTTACAAAAGATGCCTTAATTTTGGTATATCTGTGTCAAGACTATCCTGACACACACATTGTTACAAAACAAGAGTTAACATCATTTATTCGCACATTCTATCAAAATACAAACGATGTGCAGCAAGCCCGCCATTTAGCAGCTCAAGATGGTTGGTTTATCCTATCAGGAGGGCGCAAAGACAACAACTCTATAGGTCTAAAGCGAGGAGAATATATTCTAAAAACCTTAAAGGATTGTTATCCAGGTTTTACTAAGACCCGTAGAGAAGAGAGTGCAGATTTTGAAGAGATAAAGAGAGCGTACGACTTTCGTTGTGCTACTTGTGGTTCTAAGGAGGGAGAGCCTCACAGATATTGGAAGAGCACCACAACTATACTGCAAAAAGGACATATGGACCCCTCTAAGCCATTAGATGCAGGTAATATCATTCCACAGTGCGAAAAATGCAATAGACCAGATCGCAACTATTGGATATACGATAAAAAGGGGCGTGTTGTTGGCATTGCCAATGAGAAAGTTATTGACAAATGTTCTAAAGAGATACAACGAAAAATCTACGAAAGATTAAAACTGATATTTGAATAATACTATATATCCCAAAGTAGAAAAAAATTTGTACCTTTGTAAGAAAGTTATTAAATCGATAAAATTATGTTTGACAAGTTTGTATCAAGACATATCGGCACCTCTGACGAGCAGCAGCTTGCAGATATGCTGAAGGTTATTGGCGTTCAGAGCGTCGAGGAGTTAATTGGTCAGGTTATTCCGCAGAATATCCGCTTAGAGCAGCCTTTAGAGCTGGAGGAGGGTATGAGCGAGTATGAATATGCACAGCATATTACCCAGCTGGCAGACCTAAATGAGCCATATCGCTCATTTATAGGTATGGGTTACTACCCTAACGCTGTCAGCGCAGCCATTATGCGCAATGTCTTTGAAAACCCGGCTTGGTATACCTCATATACCCCATATCAGGCAGAGATTTCGCAGGGTCGCTTGGAGGCTCTGCTCAACTTCCAGACAGCGATATGCTCACTGACAGGTATGCAGATAGCCAACTGCTCACTACTTGACGAGGGTACTGCCGTAGCGGAGGCTATGTTGATGATGTTCTCTCTACGCTCACGCGAGGCAGTAAAGGAGGGTCGCAATCAACTCTTTGTTGACGAAAATATCTTCCCACAGACTTTAGATGTGTTACTAACACGCAGCGAACCATTTGGCATAGAGCTTATTGTCGACAACTTTGCCGAGTACACCTTTACAGGCAAGGAGTTTGGTGCCATAGTTCAATATCCGGCTGCCAACGGTCTGGTCTGCGACTATAAGGAGTTTGTGGCTCAGGCACACGCCGTAGGCGCTTTAGTTACAGCCAATGCAAGTCGGAGGCCAAGCGGT
>JAZNTY010000087.1:0-4134 GCA_045592005.1 Alistipes sp.
AACAGCCGCGAATAACCTTTATGGCGTGCGCCTCAAGTTTGTTCTTCGCCCCTTCGCCCATACTTCCGGCAAGCATTACCGTAACACCCATATCCTGTAGAGTGGCGGCGATGTTGGACTTGCATCCGCAGCCCTGAGGCGATGGTAGGGTAGAGCTCTCCACCACCTTATTATCCTCAATGGTGTATATGGTATAATGGTCACAGTGTCCAAAGTGGTTATCTACCTGAAAATCTTTGGTTGGAATGGCAATCTTCATAGTCCTACTCTTTATAGTGTCGATAAATACTCATCAATAGCTTTTGCTGCCTTGCGACCGGCTCCCATAGCTAATATTACCGTTGCGGCGCCTGTCACAGTGTCGCCACCGGCAAAGACACCCTTGCGGGAGGTGCATCCATACTCATCGGCAATAATGCAGCCACGACGGGTGGTCTCAAGGTTATCTGTTGTGGAGGCGATAAGTGGATTTGGCGAGGTGCCCAAAGCCATAATAACCACATCGCAGTTAATCTCAAAGTCTGAGCCTGCAACCTCTATCGGGGAGCGGCGACCGCTATCATCAGGCTCTCCAAGCTCCATCTTTATGCAGTTGATACCCTTAACCCACCCCTTTTCATCGCCAAGTATGCGTGTGGGGTTTGTGAGCATACGGAACTCTATACCCTCTTGCTTTGCGTGGTGTACCTCCTCTACGCGTGCAGGGAGCTCAGCCTCGGAGCGACGATAGACTATAGTAGCCTCAGCACCTAAGCGCTTAGCGGTACGCACAGCATCCATAGCTACATTACCACCGCCGACAACAACGACACTCTTGCCGACATATATCGGTGTGTCGTACTCGTCACTATAGGCGCGCATAAGGTTTGCGCGGGTTAAAAATTCATTTGCCGAGAGCACGCCGTTGAGGTTCTCGCCCTCAATACCCATAAAGCGAGGCAGACCGGCTCCCGAACCGATAAATACGGCATCAAAACCCTCCTTGTCCATAAGAGAGTCTATGGTTACTGTTCTGCCGACAATAACATCGGTCTCAAATTTGACACCTAAGCGGCGTACGCTCTCTATCTCCTTAGCTACAACAGCCTTCTTTGGCAGACGGAACTCAGGTATACCATATACCAACACACCACCAACCTCGTGCAGAGCTTCAAAGACAGTCACTTCATATCCGAGCTTAGCCAAATCGCTTGCACAGGCAAGACCGGCAGGACCGCTGCCCACAATGGCAACTTTACGACCCTTAGGCTCTACCTGAGCCACACTCTGAGGGTTGTTTAAGCGCCAATCGCCAACATAACGCTCTAATTTACCGATAGCTACGCTCTCGCCCTTTATGGCGAGTATACAGCTGCCCTCGCACTGACTCTCTTGCGGACATACACGACCGCAGATGCTCGGCAGTGAGGAGTCGTGAGCTATAATCTCAGCAGCCTGGGCTACATCGCCCTCACGCAGTGCCGCAATAAATTGTGGTATCTGAATACCTACAGGACAAGCGGCTACACAACGAGGGTTCTTGCAGTTTAGACAGCGGGTAGCCTCTAATGTAGCCTCCTCAAGGTTGTAACCTAAGCACACCTCGTCAAAGTTTGTGGCACGAATTGCCGGCTCTTGTTCGCGCACCGGCACGCGCGGTATCTTGTTTGCCATATCTATACTATTTATCCAAACCAATATTACACTTATGCCCCTCTGCGCGCTCTTTGGCTATAGCTGCGGCGCGCTGCTCCTGTGTGCGATACATACCTTGACGGCGCATAGCCTCATCAAAATCTACATCGTAGGCGTTGAACTCAGGACCGTCTACGCAGGTAAACTTAGTCTTGCCGGCAATAGATACTCGGCAGGCTCCGCACATACCCGTTCCGTCGACCATCAGTGCATTGAGCGAGACAATACAAGGGAGGTCAAACTTCTTAGCCGTCAGAGTCACAAACTTCATCATTATCATCGGACCTATCGCCACACAGCAGTCATACTGCTTGCCCTGCTCTGTGATAAGCTTCTCTAATAGCGCAGTCACTAAGCCGTGAAAACCCTCGCTGCCATCATCTGTGGCGATGTAGAGATTTGCAGCCACCTGGCGCATCTGCTCAGTGTATATAAGCATATCTTTGGTCTTGGCACCGATAATCACATCAGCCTCCACGCCGTGCTGCTTGAGCCATTTAACCTGCGGATATACGGGGGCAGTACCCACACCTCCGGCAACAAAGATAAAACGCTTTTTGCGAAGCTCCTCTATAGGCTCAGCCACAAAGTCTGATGGTCGACCTAATGGTCCGGCAATGTTGGCAAACAGTTCGCCGGCAGCTTTGGCAACAATCTTTTTGGTCGATACGCCTAACGCCTGGGTAACCATCGTTACCGAGCCCTCTTCACTGTCGTAGTCGGCAATTGTTAGGGGTATGCGCTCGCCCGTTTCATCTGCGCGCACGATGATAAACTGCCCCGGCTTTGCCGATGTGGCGATACGAGGGGCATAGACCTTTGTCTGCCATATACCCTCGGCAAGGAGTTGTCTGTCTAATACTTCAAACATAGTTCTTACTCTTCAACAATCACGCTGACCCTTATGCTCACTACCGGATATTGAGGGTCATTTGAAAATATCCGTATGCGCTCCGTTATGGCACCATAATCGCCCTCTGAAGGACGGAAAGTAACCCTTAGCACCGCCTTGCCGTCGCTCGGTATCACACTCGAACCAACTATAGCTGTGCTAAAGAGCCCCTTGTCGCCCTCTATTTTGCGAATTATCAGCGGCTCTATACCAATGTTTGTTATCTCTAAATTACGCACCGCCTCCTTTATGGAGCGCTTCAAAGGTCCAAATTTAATAAAATTTTTGTTCAGTTGTATCTTTTGCCACTCTTTATCTGCTCCAATATTTCGTTTATCTATGGCTATTGCGCTGATAATTAGCTGATAATAGGCTCTCTTGCCATCTATCTCCACCGATAATACATCACTTAACTGCCCATAAATATTGCCCCCTTGCGGTATGGCGTAGCCAAAATCTATCGCCGCCTGTTCGCCGGCAGCTATCGTGCGCGGATAGTGTATGGTCAGTAAGCCGCTTTGAGTATGTGGCGTTATAGATAACTTAACCGAGTGTTTAGAGGTGTTGATAATACTAAAACTGCTCCGGAGCACCTGTCCCTGCTCAATGTAACCAAAGGCGTGTGCATTGGCATCAATGCGTATTCCGCCGTCTAAAATTATGGGATACTGCTCCGCAATACTCCTCTTGCGGGGAACTATGTGCCCCGATATAGTCAGGGGAATGTTGCCTTTGGATGTCGATACAATTACTTTGCGGATAAAATTACCCTCTATCTGGTTCATTGGGTCGAATATAACCTCTATCGTGCTCTTCTGTGCGGGGAGTATCGGCTTTTTTGAGAAGTTGGCTTTTGTGCAGCTACACCCACCCGAAACGCTGAGTATAACTATCGGCTCTGTAGAGTTGTTTATACAACTAAATGTGTGAGCCACCGTGCCGCCATCCTCCTTTATTGTCTGGAAATCGTGCCGTGGAGCCTCAAATGTAAGCGCTGCGTTTTGCGCCATTGTATATGGAGCGCATAGCCACTGTATGGCTACTAATAATATAGGTATTAACTGTTTCACGCCACAAAGTTACATTTTTTTTAATTTTTTTTGCAAAAAGTTTGGAGGTATAAATTATTTGCTCTATATTTGCACCACGAAAAACGCAGAATAGTCTGCAATCGTTCTTCACACACGCCTGAATAGCTCAGTCGGTTAGAGCACATGACTGTTAATCATGGGGTCCTAGGTTCAAGTCCTTGTTCAGGCGCTATATTGCGCGAGGGTTGCAAGAGCGATGCCGAAGGGGTGTGGATAGCACTTCGGTTGAACGCAACAAGTCTTGTTGTCCCAAGCCATTTTTTGGGAGTTTAGCTCAGCTGGTTTAGAGCATCTGCCTTACAAGCAGAGGGTCGGCGGTTCGAATCCGTCAACTCCCACGAGCGTAACAAAATCGACAATAAAGCCACTCATTAGAGTGGCTTTTGTTTTGTCGGTGGCTATATGAACTTGTTCATAATGCGCTGCAATCCGTCAACTCTCGTTAGTGGCTATGTGAACTTGTTCATAATGCGCTGC
>JAZNTY010000088.1:0-2837 GCA_045592005.1 Alistipes sp.
TTGCACCCTTACCCTTATATACAGGGAAGCCGGCACCGGTAAGTTTTACACCCAAATCGAAGTCGATGATATCGTACTTACGAGCGAGTTCCCAATGCGGCAGTGGGTTTTCTGGCAAAGTAGAGTAGTTTTCATCAATTTTTACCACTAAGTTATCCTCAGCTGTACGACCCTCCGGAACGATATCTGCCGGAAAGTTAGGCAAAAGAACAATTTGAGCATTGAGCTGCGAGGTTGCCTGCTCATGCTTCTCCGAGAGCTCTACCGAGCGAGCCTTAAGAGCTGCAACCTGCTCCTTACGCTGCTGAGCCTCCTCTTTACGACCCTGACCCATAAGGGCGCCAATCTCCTTAGCCGCCTTATTTTGCTCAGCTAAGCAGCTGTCCAACTCCATTTGCAGAGCCTTACGAAGGTCGTCTAATTCCTCTATTTTAGCAATAATTGGTGCTGCATCAACACCTTTTTTAGCGAGCTTGGCAATAGCTGCCTCCTTATCGCCACGCAGTTGTTGTAGTGTTAACATATTATAATTGGTATTAAATTTCGCTATCAAACTGCAAATGTAACAATTTTTTGGTTCAATATGCCATATCAAGCCAAGATTTTAGTAACTTTGTGGCAAATGAGGGCAACTATACGAAATATTGAGCTACTTGCACCTGCTCGTGACCTACTCTCGGCTGTTGATGCCATCGACTGCGGAGCGGATGCTGTCTATATTGGCGCCGGACGCTTTGGAGCTCGCTATGCAGCCACAAACACAACAGAAGATATAGCTAAAGTTGTCCAATATGCACATCGTTACGGAGTTAAGGTATATGTAACACTCAACACCCTGATTTTTGAGGACGAGTTAGCCGCCGCTAAACAGCAAGCAGAGGAGTTGGTCGCCATTGGTGTGGATGCCCTCATTGTTCAAGATATGGCTTACTGCCGTATGGGTCTCAATGTAGCTCTGCACGCCTCAACGCAGACAGCCTGCTCCTCTGTCGAGCAGGTGGCATTCTTTGAGCAGGTGGGTTTTGCGCGTGCTATCCTTGAACGCAACCTCTCTAAGGAGCAGATTGCAGAGATTGGCAACAGATGTAATATAGAGATTGAGGCGTTTATTCACGGCGCAATATGTGTATGTCACAGTGGTCGTTGTTACCTCTCGCGTTCAATGAGTAACCGTAGCGGCAACCGCGGTCAGTGCAGTCAGCCATGCAGACTGCCTTATGACCTTACAGATGGCAAAGGCAGGGTCTATATCAAAGGCAAGCATCTACTTTCTGTTCGCGACCTCGACCTATCGGCTCATATAGGCGATATGATTGACTGTGGCGTGAACTCTTTTAAGATTGAAGGTCGCCTGAAAGACCGTATCTACCTGCGCAATATTGTAAGCCACTATCGCTGTCTTTTGGACGAACAGATAGCTCTGCGCAGCCATTGCCGCCGAGCTTCAGCAGGCATATCTACCATAGAATTTACGCCCAACCCGACAAAGAGTTTTACACGCGGAGGGTCAGAGTACCTCTTCTGTGGTAAGAGTGCTGGTGTAGCATCTTTTGACACACCAAAGGCTATGGGCGAGCGTATAGGCACGGTTACAAGAGTTACTGCCGATAGTTTTATCTTGGATAGTTCTGTTCAATTAGCTACGGGCGACGGAATATGCTTTATCGCCAACAATGAAGCGGTAGGCACCAATATCAACGGCATAAATGGTAGCGCAATAACTCCAAACAGCTTTGAGGGCATAAAGGTGGGAACGGTTATCTACCGCAACTACGACAGACTCTTTACATCTACTGTTGAGCGCAGCCGTATTCGCCGAGCTATAGAGGCAAAAATAGCCGTAAAATTCACAGAGCACAGCATCTCTGCCACAGCCGTAGATAGCACCGGCATAAGCGTTTCGGTAACTATCGATTACAACTCCGAGCCGGCAAAAAATATCGAGAAAATGGAGTCTGTAGTTCGCGAGCAGATGTCTAAGAGCGGACAGACAATGTTCGACATCAAGGCTGTGGAGATATCTTCGGTGCGCTTCGTTCCGGCATCTATCCTTTCGCAACTACGCCGTCAGCTATTAACTGCATTAGAGCATCAGCGTGTTGCGGTTTATCCAAAAAGTGCTATCTTTGTAGAGAATTTGGAGGCTCGCTTTCCCTCTGAGAGCATTACCGAGCAGGAGAATGTGACCAATACCCTATCGCGCAACTTCTACGCTGACCACGGCGTTAACAATATTGCCGAAGGGTTAGACCTCCGGCAGAACACTAAGGGGTGCAGAGTGATGATTACAGACTACTGCATACGCCGAGAGATTGGTCAATGTCTGCTCAACAACCCGACAATCAAGGGAGATATATACCTTGAACGCGGAGCAAAAAGATATAAACTCACATTTGACTGTAGCAGATGTCAGATGTCAATTTACGATACTATATGAATATAAAGACCCTCTTTCCTCAGTATACCCTTATAGATACAGGTGATGGCGAGAAGCTTGAACGCTTTGGAAAGTATACTCTTCGCCGTCCGGAGCCTCAAGCTATATGGCGCAAAAGTCTTACCGAAAAGCAGTGGGCTGAGTATGCTGACGCCTCTTTTCTGCGCGATGACCGTAGCGAGGAGCGCGGCGAGTGGCGTCTAAAGCCTCAAATGCCTTCGCGTTGGACGATACAGTACGACTACAAGGATATGCACTTAAATATGAGGCTCGGCTTAACCTCCTTTAAGCATTTAGGTATCTTCCCTGAGCAGGCTGCAAATTGGAACTTCATATACGATTGCTGCAAGGAGCTGCAAAATCCTAAGGTCCTCAATCTCTTTGCCTACACAGGTGGCGC
>JAZNTY010000089.1:0-2699 GCA_045592005.1 Alistipes sp.
CGCACCGATGCAACACTACTCTGTGCAGCACTCTTGTCAGCATAATCGCCAACGCAATATTTATATGGATATGCGCCCTCTGCACGCACCTGACGGACCTTACCTCTATATGAGCCAAAGCGAGAGTCATTGAGCGACACAGCCTCCTTGCTTGCCATAACCTGAATAGCATAGCGTACAGAGGTTGACACCGGCTTTGAAGGCTTAGTCTGCGACTTTGATTGTGGTTTAACAGGCTTTTGAGTCGGAGTTTTAGGTTCTGCTACAGCGGTTGCAGGCTGCGGTTGTGTTTGTGGTTTGACAGCGGGTGTTGCCGGCTTTTGGGCACTACTATCATCTACAAGAAGACTCTTTTTAACATATGCCACATACTCCTCAACAGCGGCATAGAGAGCCTTGACAAGTTCAGTTTGACCCTTCTCTGATGTGATATACTTCAACTCAGAAGAGTTGGACATAAAACCTATCTCGGTAAGAATACTCGGCATATCGGTGGCATAGAGTACGCGAAGAGGCTGTTTGCGGATACCTCTATTTTCACGACCCAACTTTGCGTAGTGTTTCTGGACAAGGCGTGCCATAACCTCACTGTATTCGCCATAGGTAAATTGTAAATTTTGAATATGAGCACGAACAATAGCTGCTGTTCCCTGGTCAGACATATCCAGGAACTCCTCCTTATTATTTGCAAAGAGGATAGCCTCATTCTCACTCGTTTCAAGTTTACTCTCTCCCATAATCAGGGTCTCAACTCCACGAACACCTGTATTGCGGTGAGCATTAGCATGAATGGAGATAAATAGGTCGCCACCTGCATTATTTGCAATATTGGCACGCGCCTGGAGGTCCTCACGCAGATTAGAAGAGAATTGCTTTTCGACCTTGCGGGTATAGACAACCTTTATATCGGGCATATTCTTCTCAATCATAGCACCCAGCTTCAGAGCCATCTGCAAATTTATATTTTTCTCTGCAAAACCTCCATACCGAGCACCTGGGTATGAACCACCATGACCCGCATCAATAACGATAACTTTAACACCCTGGGCAACATTTTGAGCATAAGCACCGTTTACACTCAGGGCGAAACAGAAAAGTAACAGAATACTAAAAAGTCTGTTCATAGCTTTTGGTTTAATAGAGTTTTTTCACTATCTTTACGCGCTGAAAAAACGCGCTCACATACGCACGAGGGCTATATTTGGCGTTTTTGCCGGCTTTGCCGGCAAAGGTACAAAAAATTATTGAATTTTTGAAAAATTTTAAGGTAAAATATCTGATAGCGGTATTCATTACGCTCTTTATGGCGCAAAGTCTGTTTGTTTTCGCCCAAGCTAAGCGTATAGATACAGATAAACTTGCACTCCAGAGAGTCGCAACAGATAGCGTTATGCCAATATCGGCACAAAAAGATAGTGTCCCACAGCCTCAAAAGTTACGCGACAGCAGACGCAGCAGGCGTTTATCGACAACACAGGCGGTGGTAGACTCTACTGCATCGAGCGTAAAGAGGGACTCGATTAGTGCGACAAGCATTGACACAACGACTACTCGCAAGAAAAAGAGCAGCGGTTTGGACCAGATAGTCGAGGGTAAGAATACTGACTCGCTCTACTACGACATCGTTAACCGCAAAGTATATATTTACAATCAGGGCGATATTAAATATGCAGACAAGTCTCTAAAGGCTGACTTTATGCGTATTGATATGAACAACAAAGAGATATATGCCTACGGAAAGCCCGACTCGGTAGATGGCAAAGCTACAAAGACACAACCTGTATTTGCTGACGGTGGTGGTAGCTATACAATGGATACCATTACCTACAACTTTGACTCTGAGAAGGCATTAATTCGTGGCGTAGCAACACAGCAGGGTGACGGATGGCTTGTGGGCGGCAGAATTAAAAAGCAACCTGATAACTCTATCAATATCCAGCAGGGTAAGTACACCACTTGTGACCATACCGACCATCCACACTTCTATCTTGCCATGACAAAGGCAAAGGTTATTCCAGGCAAGAAGATTATTACCGGTCCGGCGTATTTAGTAATGGAAGATGTACCTATCTACCCTCTATGTATCCCTGAGGGTTTCTTCCCTGTAAGTTCCGGAGCAAAATCGGGTCTGCTAATGCCTACATACGGAGAGGATGGTGCCAGAGGCTTCTTTGTAAGAGGTTTAGGTTACTACTTCATCATCAACAAGCATATGGACTTGGCGTTGACAGGCGGTTTTTATACCCTCGGCTCGTGGGAAGTAAATGCATCATCACGATATGTTAAGCGATATAAGTATTCAGGTAACTTAAACTTCGATTTCTCAAGTGTCAAGACCGGCGACAAAGGAGAGCCTGACTATATCAAGCAGAACAACTTTAAGTTTACCTGGACACACTCACAAGACCCGAAGGCTAATCCAGGCTCTACATTCTCTGCATCGGTAAACCTCTCGACAAGTGGTTATAGCAAATACTCGGCGACATCGCTCAACGATATTCTCGCCACACAGACCAACTCCTCAATCTCATACTCTAAGAGTTGGGCTGGAACACCATTCTCATTCTCGATGAATATGGCGATATCGCAGAACTCTCAGACCAGAGCAATATCGGTAACATTCCCCAACATGGTCTTTAATGTTGCGCGCGTATATCCATTCAAGCGCAAGGAGGCTGTAGGTAAACAACGCTGGTATG
>JAZNTY010000090.1:0-16520 GCA_045592005.1 Alistipes sp.
TTGTCCTTAAAACTTTTGGACTTGGAGCGGAAAACGAGACTCGAACTCGCGACCCCAACCTTGGCAAGGTTGTGCTCTACCAACTGAGCTATTTCCGCATGTAGACTTCCGCTCCGGAATTGCAACCTTTTTCCTGATTGCGAGTGCAAAGATAGAGCAAATATTTTTTCTATGCAAACTTTTTCAGAAAATTTTTTAATATTTTTTAGAAAAATTATTATTATATGTTATTAATACATTGTAAATCAGATTATTACCTTCTTTGTATATTTTGTTTTGGAGCACTATTGAGCACAATTGGGGATTTATCCTTAAAGTGGCGTAATAGTTCATCGGTAATCAAAATATCGCACTCCGTACGGTTATTACCCTCAATGGATGGGTATTTCTTTCCTATATAGTCTGCCAAAGCTACTCGATATCTACGACCCTCGTACAAACGAGGGAAGAGAACATCTACAGCCTCACCCGCAGGGTCGACAATGATGGTATAAGGAGTATTGCTAAATAGGTCTACACGATGTGACTCTTTTGTGTTGCCTTTATCATTAAATTTAGCAATAATCATCTTACGCATCTGTGCCGGAGTCATCTCTATGGTGTGTATTTTTGAGTCAAAAGGTTCTAAATTATATACCGTTGCCAGCATTACATTGCCTTTATCATGTTCTGTAAGGCGGATACCGCCATAATGGTAAAAACCTATATGAGAGTTGGTTGCCTCAACAATTGTCTCAACAAGCAGCTGAGCAAAACCTGCACGCGAAGTTACAGGCTGAGCCAAAGTACCAACAGTTGCACTCAAAACAGGGTCACTCTCTATCTTTGTAACCAACGCTTTAGTGTCATGGTCTTCGGGATAACTACTGAGTGGAATATTACGGTAATCGACGCTAACAATTTTATTACCCTTCATTCGTATGGTGGTGGCTCCGACATTTGCCAATCGGCAGAAGGTTTGCCCCACAGGTGTGCCATTCACAATAGTATCCAACAACTTATGGGTATGCCCACCAATAATGACATCAAAGTCATCTGTTTTTTGGGCAAAAGCAACATCTTTAGTATCTCCCATGTGCGAGAGCAGTAGTCGAACATCGGCTTGACGACAACCATCTACAGCTCTTTGAGCAGCCTCCATAGGGTCTATAAACTCAAGACCTTCAAAGACCTCCTCAGTGCCATCTGGATGACCATTATCGTAATTGGTAACAACGCCTGTAACACACACTTTTATACCATTTGTGCTCTTTATAGTCACAGCAGGCAATTGGTTTTGTAAATCATCTCTGAAACTAATCATATTGGCACAGACTATTGGAAAAGTTGCATAATCAATAGCTCCCTGTAACAGCGCCGCTCCTTTGTCGAACTCATGGTTGCCAAATGTAGCCACATCATACTTGGCAAAATTCATCAACTCAATTATAGGCAATCTCCCCTCCGCCCTATCGACAAAGGCATTACCCGTCCAGCGGTCGCCAGCATCAACAAGCAGTGTAGCAACTGTATCACGACACTGATTGACAGCCGAAACAAGCTGTGGAAAGAGGTCTATTGTAGCGTGAATATCATTGGTCGATAAGATAACAAGTTCACGCTCTCGAATAGTTGACCTATAAAATAGTATCGCAGAGAATGCGATGGTAGTCAAAAGTAGAAATACAATCTTTTTCATTTTAGCCCTTTTAGTGTTGCAAAGTTATAAAAAATTTTGTGAGTCTTATAAATAATCTCTATCTTTGGAGAGAGAAATAAAAGGTTCAACTTGTATAACATTCTATAAAACAACCTTTATGCACAACCTTATCAAAATCTACTGCCAAAATAGCGCATCGTATGTAGATGTTCCTATGGGGACATCTTTGTTAGAGGTTATGGACCGTTTGACTCTTAAAAGTGAGGCTCCGCTACTTGCTGCCTATGTAAATAATCGTCTCAAGGAGCTCAACTATCGTGTTTACAATCCTATCTCGATAAGGTTTATAGATATTACCCACTTTGAGGGTCATAGGGTATACCAGCGTACCGTTATCTTTATGTTACAACGAGCTATTGAGGAGCTCTTTCCAGGTAAGTCGTTACATATTCGCCACTCGGTTGGTTCCGGAGTCTACTGCGAGATTGCAGACAAGAGGCTCTTTTCTGAACAGGAGTGCCGCAATATTGTTAATGTTATTCAGCAGCTTATAGCTCAGAATATCCCAATCCAACGCCGCAAGGAACCAACGGCTGATATTATAGCAAAATTTGAGGCTGCCGGATACCATGACAAGGCTACCCTACTTCGCTCCCGCCCTCGACTGTATAGCAACATATACTATATGGGTCAAAGCATTGGCTTTTTTATGGGTGCTCTTGCCCCAACAACGGGCTATGTGGAGTGTTTTGACATAACCCCTTATAGCGAGGGCTTTATGCTCTGTCTACCAGAGCGCAATAAGCCTACTCAAATAGGTAATATTCCAAAGGTTGACAAAATGGCGGGGCTCTTTCATCAATTTCACGAATGGATGGATATTGTCGGCGTGCCAACCATCGGGGAACTAAATAGTCGCATAGTTTTGGGCGACACCAGCGAGTTGATAAAGATTGCCGAAGCGGTACATAGTAGACAATTTTCTCTTATAGCTGACAAAATATATGAGGCACATAACAGAGGTGGCGCCAAAGTAGTGCTTATCTCAGGACCTTCGTCAAGTGGTAAGACTACCTCGGCTAAGCGTATAGGTATTCAGCTGAGAGTGTTAGGTCTGCGCCCTGTATTGATATCTTTGGATGACTACTTTGTAGACCGCGAAAAGACTCCTAAGGATGAGTATGGAGACTATGATTATGAGGCTTTGGAGGCTTTGGATTTAGCGCGCCTGAATGATGACCTCTGTCGCCTTATCGACGGTCAAAGTGTCGAGATACCTCGCTACGACTTTATTACCGGTACCCGTCAGTGGCATGAACAACCGTTACAACTTACAGAGCGTTCAGTGCTTATTATGGAGGGTATTCACGGCTTAAATCCTAAGCTCACACCCGCTCTGCCGGAGAGTATGAAATTCAAAATCTACCTCTCCTGTTTTACTTCTGTGGCTATGGATAACACCACCCGCATACACACCACTGACAACCGTCTGCTGCGTCGCATAACCCGCGATTACCGCACCCGTGGTAATAACGCCTACGATACTATTGCCCGTTGGCAGAGTGTACGCCGAGGCGAGGAGAAACACATCTTCCCATATCAGGAGAATGCGGATATTATGATTAACACTTCTCTGTTCTATGAACTTGGTGTGCTGCGACCTATTGTAGAGCCTATTTTACGCGAAATACCAGACACCGTACCCGAATTTGGCGAGGCACACCGCCTACTTAAGTTCTTGGACAACTTTACCCCTATAGCACCGGATGAGATACCTCTTGACTCTGTGCTTAGAGAGTTTGTGGGCGGCAGCTCCTTTAGATAACTTTATCGGTTGTTTTGCTGCAACGACTTGCGAAGAGCCGATGGTGTATTGTGGTATTGTTGTTTGAAGAGCTTGATAAAATGGGATATATTATTAAATCCGCAGTTGGCACCAATCTCAGATATGGTCATATGTGACGAGGTTAGCATTACCTTAGCACGCTGAAGTCTTTGTGTAACCATCCATTTATGTGGCGGGGTGTTAAATTGTCGTTGAAACTCCTTCTTGAAAGCTGTGAGTGACCGGTTGGTCTGTTCGGCAAGCTCTACAACAGAGGCTCCCGACAAGATACTTTCGTACACCTTTGTTGCAAACTGCGAATTGGATATATCAGAGCCGCTGATAACCTTATACTTAATACACTCATCGCCAAATGTCAATATAAGATACATCAACTCCGCAATTTTTATCCGTTGCGCTATATGTGTGTTGCGGAAAGCCTCTCTGCTGAAAGATTGATTTACGGCGTGGAAGAAGTCACTAATCATAACATTTGCCGTCGCGCTGACAAAGTTTCCAAAACGGCACTTATCACAACACTTTGGGCTTTGAACCTTTATGTCATAGGTTGATGACAACGAAATAATCGCATTTTGAATATCGGCTGCTGTAAGGTAGAAGGCAACCTGCTCATAGATACCATTTTCAGGAACATTCTCCTCATAATGCACTCCGCACCCTAAGACAAAAATCTCGGAGCAAGATATTTCGCTGACCTGATTATTGTTGTAGATGATTTTACGACCATGAATAACCATACCTATTACCATAGTCGATAGTGTCGATACACATATTCCCTGACTCTCTGTAGATTTAACCCTTACAGAAATTACTTGCTTGTTATTGCACATATCTCTGTTATTTTGTGCTACAAAGATAAATCAAGCTATTAAAGTTTACAAGCAAATACCCAAACTAACCATCTTTAAGATTAAATAGCGTATTTTTTAGCTATATATTACTTTTTCTCGCTTTTTAGTGCAATATTCCAGCAAATCTTCAAATTCATCCAGTTAATTATCAATCAATTGGGGTTTTGTTACACGGTTGTGATATATTAACTGAAAATTTACTATATTTGTTGCTGAATGATAAAAATTTAGTCAGATGCGTAGATTATCTATATTAATAGCAGTAGTAGTGCTCTGTGGGAGTGTCGTGGCAGAGAATTTAAGACTTAGAGCTGATAATATTGAGCAGATTGTTAAGGCTTTAACTCTTGAGGAGAAGGCTCATCTTGTTGTTGGTGCCGATATGTCGGATAGCAAAACTGCCGGCGAAGTTGGTTATACAGAGTCTATAATTCCTGGGGCTGCGGGTATAACATATCCTATACAGCGTTTAGGTATTCCATCTATTGTTATGGCTGATGGACCTGCCGGATTGCGTATAAAACCGGAGCGCAAAGATGACCCAAATAGATACTATTGCACAGGCTTTCCTGTTGGTACTCACTTGGCAGCTACATGGAATGATGATATAATTTATCGTGTAGGCAAAGCCATGGGCGAAGAGGTTAAGGAGTACGGTGTTGATATTCTATTGGCTCCCGGTATCAATATTATGCGCAACCCTCTGTGTGGTCGTAATTTTGAGTATTACTCCGAGGACCCACTGCTTGCAGGAAAGACAGCCGCGGCGATTATCAACGGCATAGAGAGTAATGGTGTAGGAACATCACTGAAGCACTTTTGCGCTAACAATCAGGAGATTAATCGTTTAGGCAATGACTCAAGAGTGTCGCATAGGGCTCTGCGCGAGATATATTTGCGTAACTTTGAGATTGCTGTAAAGTTGTCACAACCGTGGACCATAATGACCTCTTACAACTACCTTAATGGTCGTTACACTTCAGAGGATAGAGGCTTGTTAGAGGATGTTTTGCGTGGCGAGTTTGGTTTCCAGGGGGCTGTGGTAACAGATTGGGGTGGAGGTTTAGATGCTGCCGCGCAGGTTGCCGCAGGAAATGATATGATACAGCCAGGTAATGTTAAGCAATATCAGGCTATTGTTGAGGCTGTAAAGAGTGGCAAACTCGATGAGGCAGACTTAGACAGATGCGTAACTCGCATACTTGAGCTGATTGTAAAAACACCGCGTTTTACAGGCTATAAGTTTAGTAATAATCCAGACCTTAAAGCGCACGCGACTGTTACCCGTCAGGTAGCAAGTGAGGGTTTTGTGTTACTTAAAAATGAGGCTCAAGCTCTACCTGTGGCTACAGGAAGTAAGGTTGCCCTCTTTGGTGTGGGTAGCTATGACTTTATTGCCGGTGGTCGCGGTTCTGGAGATGTGAATAAAGCGTATGTAGTTGATATGCACCAGGGTATGGTTGATAATGGTATTGCTCTCGACAAAACCCTTGATGACTATTACAGAGTTTACATGGAGCGTGAAAAGAGCCGTATTGCCCCAATAGATGCTATGCGCCGCTGGACACACTACACTCTAAGACCAAATGAAGTGCGTGATCCTCGTCAGTTGGTGCAAGGCAGCGCCAAGCGTGCCGATATAGCTGTAATAACCTTTTCGCGTAACTCCGCCGAGGGCTTTGAGCGCCATGTGGAGCGAGATTTTAACCTTAGGGTTGATGAAACAGCTCTGCTGAACGAGGTTAGTCGAGAGTTTAGAGCTGCGGGTAAAAAGGTTGTTGTTGTGCTCAATATTTGTGGACCCGTTGAGGTAGCTTCGTGGAGAGATAAGGTAGATGCTATATTGGTCTGCTGGATGCCGGGTCAGGAGGGTGGAAACTCTGTTGCCGATGTGTTGTTGGGTAGAGTATCGCCATCGGGACACCTCCCTATGAGCTTCCCTATCTCTTATGCAGATGTGCCATCACAGAACTTCCCTGTAAATGTGCCAGAGACGGGTCTAAATCAGTCGTTTGAGAATTATAGTACCATCCATAAATACTATGACCAACCCAATATAGATTTTACAAACTATACAGAAGATATATTTGTAGGATATCGTCATTACACTACTCGCAATGTTGAGGTAGCATATCCGTTTGGCTTTGGTTTGACCTATACCACCTTTGAACTCTCAAATATGGAGATTGAGAAAGCTGGTAAGGAGTTGAAAATTTCTTGTATAGTAACCAATACCGGCAGCGCTGCGGCAAAACAAGTGGTTCAACTCTACTCCACAGCGCTCTTCCCGAACCACGAGCGTCCGATAGTCGAGTTGCGCGGCTACAGCAAAACTCCAACACTCAATCCAGGGCAAAGTCATAAGGTCACTATCACTATAACCACAGATGATTTGGCTATCTTTAGCCAGGAGGAGTCGGCGTGGAAGACTGTTGCCGGCGACTATCGTCTTGCATTGGGTTTTGATTGCCAGAGATTACTCCTCTCAAAGGAGATATTTATTCCACAGACAACAATCCGTAAAGTATCGGATGTTCTCAAGCCTGCCGATGGCAAACTGTTTATAGAGTAACATACTCTACAATTTACGAGGAGTAGTACCGGTATGTTTTTTGAAAAACTGCACAAAGGCTGAAGGACTGGAGAAGTTAAGCTGGTCAGCAATTTGTTGTACGGTAAGGTCGGTGGAGCGAAGCAACATCTTTGCATCAATAAGTATTGCTTCGTGTATCCAATCTAAAATTGGACGACCGGTAATACGCTTAATAGCTGTAGAGAGATATTTTGCTGTAAGGTTGAGCTTATCGGCATAGAACTGTACGGTACGATGTACTCTGTAGTGCTGAGCAAGAAGCCGGAAAAAGCGGTCTGAAAGGCTATCGGCGCGTATTTCGGAGTTGTTACCTATAGAAAATAGGCGCTCATACTCCCCTATAATTTCAAGGATAAGAGCGTAGAAGATAGACTGTATAATCTGATTTTGATATTTACTCTGCTCCCCAAACTCTTTGGCTAAAAAGCGAAAATAGTTCTGTAGGTCATCAAACTTCTCGCCACTGATTTTCATTAAGGACATATAGCGCGAGTAGCTGAATATATTGGTATCTATAGGCGATGGCATATTGAGAATGTAGTCAACAGAGACCACAATAATGTTTTTATCGACCGACGAAGCTATGGCGGCATAGTTAATGATATGGTTTTCGGGCAGTATGATGATGTTATAATCCGAGAGTTGGTAACTTTTACTGTCCACCACAAGGCTTCCCCCTTCGCCTTTACATAGAATGATGACTATACCATTACGAAACATTGTCTGACCGCCTATATCATCACTGAGTAGCGAGGAGTTGATATCGACAATAAAACCATTTTGACCATTAACCTTCATCAGTCGGTCAACATCTATCTCTTGTAAAGAGTTTGGTTTATGGCTCATAAAGCGAAGTTTGATAAATTAATCAGCCGACAAATGTAATAAATTTCTTATAAAATTGCCATACCTTTGCACTAAATTTCAATATATACTCTATGGAACAGAAAATATATCAGATTGATGTTGAGTCACTACTCAGTAAATTCAACACCTCGCCTACTCAAGGTCTTACAGAACAGCAGGTAGAGGATACTCGTCAGCGCGATGGCTTTAATGAATTTGCCAAGACCAGCCATACAACATTATGGCAAAAGTTTATCTCTCAATTCAAGAGCTTTATGATTATAGTATTGCTCATTGCGGCAGGAGTGTCGGGAGTGACGGGATATATGAACGGAGAGGGTATTACAGATGCTATAATTATTCTATCAATACTCGTTGTCAACGCAATAATAGGCGTATTTCAGGAGGCTAAAGCGGAGAATGCCCTTGATGCATTAGAGAAGATGTCGGCGCCACATTGTAAAGTTATACGCAATGGCGAACATCAAGTTATAGAGTCGAGAGAACTTGTTGTGGGGGATATAGTTGAAATAGAGACGGGCGATAGCGTACCTGCCGACCTGCGTCTTGTCGAGAGTGTCAACCTCAAAATTCAAGAAGCGGCGCTTACAGGCGAGTCGCTTCCTGTGGATAAGACAATCGCCACTATTGCAGACGATGTGCCTATTGGCGACCGTACAAATATGGCGTTCAGTTCGTGCAGCGTAACCTATGGTAGAGGTATGGGTGTGGTAATTGCCACCGGCGAGAGTACCGAGGTGGGTAAAATTGCAGCAATGATTAAGTCGGTGCCAGATATGCGCACACCTATGCAGATAAGGCTTGATAAGTTAGGTAAGACCTTAGCTGTAATCAGTCTTATAGTATGTGTGGTTATCTTCATTATCGGTTTACTCTATGGTCGCGGGTTGATGGAGATGTTTATGACTGCTGTAAGCCTCGCTGTGGCTGCTATTCCAGAAGGTCTGCCGGCAGTATCTACTGTGGTGTTGGCTTTAGGTGTGCAGCGACTTGCCAAACAGAATGCCATTGTGCGCAATCTACCGTCAGTAGAGACACTCGGCAGTACAACCGTTATCTGTTCAGACAAAACGGGAACTCTTACCCAAAACAAGATGACTGTAATTGAGACATATCCAAATATCTCAGAGCGGTTGTTGCTTGTCGGCACTCTCTGTAACGATACAACACAGGGTAATGAGGGCGAGTTTTTTGGAGACCCGACAGAGACGGCTTTAGTGGCATTTGCTGAGCAAAATGGTTGTCCCCAGCAGGGAGCAAATGAGCTCTATCCGCGTATTGCGGAGATACCGTTTGACTCAGAGCGTAAGTTGATGACCACCATACACCGTAAGGACAAAAATACCATACTTGTAGTCACAAAGGGCGGTTTTGACGAGTTACTTTCCCGCTGCACCTCGATAATGACATCAGAAGGTGTTGTAAGGGCAATAAGCGGCGAGGATAAGGCTTCGTTGGTATTAGAGAACAACAATATGGCACAGCGCGCCCTGCGTGTACTCTGTATGGCATATAAGGAGGTTATGGTTGAGAATGAGATTGCAGAGCCTCTACTATCTCATATAACCACTACAGCGGAGCAGGAGCTTATATTTGTCGGAATGATGGGTATGATAGACCCGCCACGCGAGGAGGTAAAACTTGCTGTTGAGCAGTGTAAAAAGGCAGGTATCAAGCCTGTTATGATTACGGGCGACCATAAGATTACCGCGGCTGCCATTGCACAGAGCTTAGGTATTATGGAGGCATCTGACCAGGTGCTTACAGGTAGTGATGTTGAGAGGATGAGTGATGATGAACTTCGCAATATTGCAGGTAGTGTTTCGGTTTTTGCGCGCGTAGCTCCAGAGCATAAGGTACGCATTGTTAAGGCTTTTCAGGCTTTGGGCAATGTGGTGGCAATGACAGGTGATGGTGTAAACGATGCTCCGGCTCTTAAGCTGGCAAATATTGGTGTGGCGATGGGTATTACAGGTACCGATGTGTCAAAAGAGGCTGCTGATGTGGTTTTAGCGGACGATAACTTTGCTACCATAGTGCAATCGGTGCGCGAAGGTCGCCGTATCTATGACAACCTTATCAAGTCTATTCAGTTTATGATTTCAACAAACTTAGGCGAGATTGTGTTGCTACTTGTAGCTGTGCTCTGCAACTTCGATATGCCGCTGCTGCCAATTCAGCTACTCTTTATCAACCTTGTGGGAGACAGTCTGCCGTCATTGGCACTCAGCGTGGACCACGCTGCTAAAGATATCATGCACCGTAAGCCGATTGAACCTAATCAGAGTATCTTTAACCGTCCATTTACTACAAAGGTGGTAACCCAAGCTCTTATTATCGGTGCTATGACCATCATAGCCTATCTTATAGGTCTACGCACATCAGTAGAGTGCGCACGAACAATGACCTTTGCTGTAATGATATTCTCGCAGCTTACGATGATATTCTCTATACGCTCAGGTAACCGCTGGTTTGGCGACCGCTTCTTCAGCAACCGTCTATTGTGGTTTACAATACTCTTTGTTGTAGGTCTTACTTTGGTTGTGATGTTGGTTCCAAGTATGCTGGAGCTTTTCAAGCTAACAGCCCTAACCGCTACACAGTGGTGGATGGTTGTCGGGCTGTCGATTGGAGTACTCGTATTAAGCGAAATAGTTAAGGCAGTGGTGCCAAGCAAAGTAACAAGGTAGTAGGTATTTATAACGCAACAATAGGGGGATACTAAATTAGATATCCTCCTATTGTTGGTATTGGGACAGAGTGTAAATCTAATTTGTACCCTCTGCTTTGAGTCTGATAGCGTTGATATTGTACTTAGGATGAAAGCGGCAGATATCCACATCTGTGGATATGCCATCTATTTTGCCACTTTCGGTATATTGCCAAATGGAGTAGGTGCCTTTACCCACAATGGTTGGCGGAAATTTATTATAGCGCCCCAAATAGAGGTGGTAGCGGTTATATTTTGGTGCTAAATATCGGTTATAAAAGACCTGTGAGCTATATATCATAGGCAGTACACCATAGTGTTGTTTGATAAGGGATATAAAGATATCAAGGTTACGCTGAAGCAGAGCCTTAGAGTGCCCATCTTTAGTCTCTATATCAATCATCGGTATCAGGTCCATACGCCTTGAACCAACAACCCGTTTGAAGTTCTCAAACTGTTTCTGTGGAGAGCTGGTCATCCTGAAAAAGTGGTACACACCCACCGGTATCCCCGCCTCTTTTGCTCCAGCAAAGTTCTTCTCAAAGCGGGTATCTTTGTGTGTAGCTCCTTCTGTAGCCTTTATGTAGACAAAACCAATATTATTCTGCTTAACTTTTGTCCAATTGATACTTTTTTGATAGCGCGACACATCAATCCCCCTCGACTGAGCCATAACAACTATAGGGAGTGTTACAAAAAGTAATATGTATATAAGCCTCCTTATCATAGGCAGGGCGAAAAGAGAAAGTATATAACAATTTGTGCAACCGCTATTGCCGGCACACCATATTTGAACTTCTTGTGATTGGTTTTGTGGTGCCAAAACTTTATGCCCAATATAGCACCTACACTACCACCAGCCACAGCGAGTAGAAGCAACCACTTTTCAGGTATGCGCCACCAATGATACTTTGCCTTGAGTTTATCCAAGCCATAGGCAATAAAGGTGGCGATATTTATCACTACCAAGTAGTATAACAGAGTATTGGAAGACATATCTTAGAAGGAGTAAAAATGGCATTTACACCTATCCCAAGCCCTCTCCTTAAGGTCTTGTGGCGAGATAAGAATGTTAATCATTCCACAATCGTAGAGCCTCAATTTCCAGCGGTCTGACTCGTCAATCTGTAGTAGTGAGATATCATCAGGGAACCTCTCATTAACCTCATTATAGCCAGGTTTGCCTAATAGCTTAAATCCATAGCCATAATCTCCCTCACAAGGGTATAAAGTAACCTTTTCTGCTGGTAGATAAGCCGGAGTATTATCATCATCCCATAGTATCATATAAGGCTCTAAGTTCTCGCAAGTAGGCGAATAGAGAACGCGAAAAGCCTCATCATCCCAAAGTCCCAAGCCGTTATGAACATCTGTGTCTATCTCCATTGCAAAGTCAGCCAAATACTCCGATATGGCAGCAAAGAAGTATAACATACCGCTGTGTGGCAACAGATTATCTGGGTCGACATCTGTAAGGTCGCTACAACGAATTTGACAAACAAAGGTCAATGGCACATCCTGTTGGCACGGATAGTCCCATCCTTGTGGTAAATCTGGAGCTCCCCACCATTTGCTCTTACCGGTAAGATCCTCGGTAGTTGGTTCTATCATTAAATGAAGTGGCATAATTGAAAAGTTTTAAGGGTTAACACTATACTTACGCTGATGTAGAGCAAAATTAATAAAAAATATTACTCAACACAACATTTTTGTAAGTAACTCTATAGCTCTTCGTAAGATATAGATATGCCGTTGTAGTTAAAGACTCTCTTTTCGTGTTGCGATTTAGCCCAAAAGAGTGAATTCTCCCTATCGTAGACAACCTCGTCAAAGATGGGTTCAATAATAAACTCTCCCTCAGTGTTGATTACGCCCACCTTATGCCTAACCTCCACCACAGCACGCTCCTCATAGAAGTTGTCTGCCCATGTGAATTTGGCTTTAATATGGCAATTACCTTGTAAGTCGAGAAAGCCAAAGAGGTGTTTACTGTTCTCAAAACGGATATAACCATTGCTGGGGTCATAGAGCTCAACGCTGTTGGTTGTGTATTGTGTGGCAACATCGTTAAGTAGGAATGGCTTGAACTTCTCTCGCAGCTCTTTGATATGGAGTTTGGTACTTTTGGCTGTAGGTGTATGATATCTAAATACCCGCAAAGTAGAGTCGTGACAGACTAAGATATTATTCTCTGTGAGTTTTAGGTTTGATAAATTTAGACGCAGGCACTCCTGCTCCAAAGTGTCCAACATCTCCTGAATAGAGTTGTTGTCACATCCGCTATAGCGCAATAACTCACTTTGAGGGAGCTGTTGAAGAATAATATCAAACTCTTTTATACCCTCACTTGTTTGAACATAGAGCTCTTTTCTAAGAATAGTATATGGTATAAAGTGCTCGCTGTCTATTGAGTTGAGCAGATGTTCTTGCTCTTCGGATATCGGCTCATTAGACATATAGATTATATATCTATTACCTTTGATGATAATCTCTCCCTCAACAAAATTCTCATCAATCGTCAGATTTCCTAAATAACTGTTAAATGTAACCCCTTGAATGGTATAAAAATGCCACTCTGGATTACATAAGGCGCTATATAGTATCGATAAGTTATTCTTCATTTACAATGAACAAATATAGCAAAAATAAGATTAATATATCACAAATGTTTAATAAATTTGAACATTCCCAACTTTCATATAGCAGATTACCAACCGTTTATTAGGAATTTTTACTCTATAAATGTGATGTACTAATTAAAATTTTCATCAAAAAATTTGGAAATATAAATTTTATCCCTACCTTTGCAGTGTATTAATGCACTAATACACTAATTAACACCAAAAACTTCAATATTTAAAACTATGATTACAGTTAGGAATTTGAGCTTTAGTTACCCGCGCGGTAGTAGGGTGTTTGAGGGTCTAACTCTCGCCCTACCTGCGGGTGAGATTATCGGTCTGCTGGGTCAGAATGGTGTGGGAAAGAGTACGCTGATAAAGCTACTTGCAGCCCTTATCACTCCACAGCAGGGCGAGGTTACTTTTGACGGTCGGAGGATAGCCCGCAGCGCGGAGCTATACAGCCGACTGATGGTCGTGCCAGAGGAGTTTGCCCTACCAAAGGTTAGCGTAGAGAGTTTTGTAGCTCACACCGCACCCCTCTATCCTGCTTTTAGCCGTGAGCAGTTTGACACCTACTGCAAGGCGTTAGAGGTAGAGTGTTCTGCTCGCTTTACAGACCTATCTATGGGTCAGCGCAAGAAGGCATATCTCGCCTTTGCTCTTGCTTGCAATGCGGAGCTATTGCTCCTTGATGAGCCAACAAATGGTCTTGATATTACAGCCAAGGCTGCCCTGCGCTCTATTCTTGCGCAGTATGCCGACCAGAGCAAGACCGTAATTATCTCTACGCATCAGGCGCACGACATTGAGAATTTAGTAGACCGCGTAGTAATTCTTCATCAGGGCGATGTACTAATTAATCAGAGTGTTAGCGAGCTTCAGAGTCTCTTCGGTTTTGGCATTGTAGCTGGTCGCGAGGCTATCTACAGCCAGCAGAGCGTGGCTGGCACTGTCGGCATTTGGGCAGCTGACAACACTGAGGAGGGTCGATTTGACCTTGAACTATTGTTTAACGCAGCAGTAAAGGCGACAGAGAGTGTTCGCAGAGTTATTGCACAAAAATTGGGTTAGATATGAAGTGTTTTAGTTTTAACCGATTTAAGACCTTCGCTGCAAAGCACTATGCAGAGTATGGTCAGAAGTATAAAATCGCTATGCTCGTTCTTGTTGGTATATGGGCTATATTTGCGATTATGGAGCATTCAGGTATGATAGGCGAGGATATACTGAACACTAAGCAAGTTGTCACCATTGCTGCTCTTATGGGAATAGTCAGCCATATTACCGCTACATCTATGGGTAGCCTTAACTGCAAGAATGACATTATTGACCTCACACTGCCTGTAAATACCATTGAGCGATTTACATTTATAATGCTCAACTCCTTTATTTTGGGCGTAGTAGCACCAACACTTGTACTTGACATCCCCGCACAGCAGTTTGTTCCAACCCTCTGCACAATGGCGCTTATACACGCCGCGCTGATGGTTGTTGCCTGCTGGGGAGCAAAGAGGGGCTACTCCTATGCAGTGCTGATATTCTTTGCGGTAGTGATAGGCGTTACATCTCTCTTTGAGCAGATAGATATCTTCATCAGCTACGGATATGGCAAGTACTTCTCACTGCTGCCAAACAACAATGCGGTCTATATGTCAAATATTTACGAGACAGATGGCCTTGTCTATCGCTGGGAGCTATTCACAGAGATTTCAGGGTGGCTGCACCTTGCCTTCAACGGCTTAATCCTTATCGGATTATACTATGTCTCATACCTTAAACTGCGTGAACGAGAGCTATGAATTTTGACAACTCACAACCAATATGGATGCAGATATACGAGCTAATACTGAGCCGTATAGCATCGTCAGAGTGGCCAGAGGGGGAGCGAATACCCTCGGTGCGCGAGCTTGGTGTCACGCTTGTGGTAAACCCTAACACCGTTATGCGCACATACGAGCGACTGACAGAGGAGAACCTTATCTTCAACCGCCGAGGCATAGGTTACTTTGTTGCCGAAGATGCTCAACAAAGAGCAGCCGCCATTGCCCGCGAGAGATTTATCACAGAGCAGCTGCCACAGCTCTTTGCAAAAATGAAAAGTATCGGTATCACAGCCGAAGAGATTTTAACACTTTATAACGACTATAACAATGAAAACAAGTAATAAAGCACTGATTGCAGTAATCTTCCTTGCTATCCTGCCATCAATAGTAATCCTTGCGCTGGCTGTAGCAAACACAAGGAAGAGTGTGCAGACAATAAACAACATCAATATCGGTAGCATTCGCGTGGTAGATGCTCGTGGTGCAAATCTTACACTTGCTCGCGACGATAAAGCACATACCAACAAGGGGCTAATTTGGATAGATAGCAATATCAATGATAAGGAGGAGATGGTAAAGGTCGTGGGCGATACTCTTATCATCAGCGACAATGTTACCCGTATATCTATTCCTTCTGCCGAGCTGCTCCTGCTCCCCGACAGTGTGGTAGAAGACCCATTCTTCAGAAAAGGCAATGGCTATGCCGTCTATATCCAGCCGAAATAGATGTTACAGCATATAAACAATGGGGTTGCACAACTTTATTTATTGTGCAACCCCATTACTGTATAAACACCCTAATTATAGGTAACCTTTACCTGGAAAATGTAGGTATTACAAGCAATCCAAAAATCAGAGGCTACAACTACTACACAAGGTGTACTATTAGTCAAGCCTACAGCCGATGTTGTTCGCTCAAGAGGGGTATCTGGAATAGATCCACTAAAGTTACTAACATACCCCAATGAGAAAGTACCACCCTTCTTTGATGCCGAAGAGCTACGAGTGCCGGCAAAGGTATAACCGGTAAGATAATCACCCGCCCCTGTTGCATTTGTTGAGGCAGCAACAGCTGTAAAGACTGTAAGAGAGTTGTTTGGCGCATAGAATTCCGGCGAGATAACTGCACCCGTCTTGCCATTAGAGATTTGCACCGAGCTACCAGCATCTGAACAACTTACATACGCCCAATCAGAGTAGTCTGCACTGCGCCAATCAGCATGATATGGAATACCGGTAACATATACCACCGACTCTGAAGTAGTGTATGTATAACCATTTTTAAGGGTCAATTTAGCCGAAACCTTATACTCTCCGTATGCAAGAGATGATATTGTCGCCGAGCCGGAAGTAATATCAGCCTTCTCTACACCGTTGAGCAACAACTTGATAGAGGCTACATCCGCACTTTGAGCATTCTGTATAGCAACATCTTTAACATAGATGGTGTTACCACTCAGGTTGTCGTTTTTAATCACATCGCCATCACTTTCGTTATATGACGAGTAAGCAAGGAATGATACCGTTGCCGGAATGACCTCCTTCCAGGCGACATTTACGATAGTTC
>JAZNTY010000091.1:0-4710 GCA_045592005.1 Alistipes sp.
CTTTGCTGGAGTTATGTGTTAGCGGCAGGAAATGTGCCACTGTCACAACAAAATCAACTATGCTTTGCCGTTAGAACCAAGAACATTCACAATCTTGTGAATATACTGCTTCTTCATATTCTCACGAGCTGGACCGAGGTACTTACGAGGGTCGAACTCTGCTGGCTTTGTAGCGAATACCTCGCGGATAGCAGCAGTCATAGCAAGACGAGAGTCTGAGTCGATGTTAATCTTGCAAACTGCGCTCTCAGCAGCCTTACGGAGCTGTGACTCTGGAATACCTACAGCAGCCTTAAGAGCACCGCCGTACTTGTTGATGGTATCAACCTCGTCCTGTGGAACTGAAGATGAGCCGTGGAGAACGATAGGGAAGCCTGGGAGCTCTTTCTCAATAGCTGCCAAAACATCGAATGCCAATGGTGGTGGAACCAAACGACCTGTCTCTGGGTCGAGAGTACACTGCTCAGGAGTGAACTTGAAAGCACCGTGTGAAGTACCGATAGAGATAGCGAGTGAGTCGCAACCGGTCTTAGTAACGAAATCTACAACCTCCTCAGGCTTAGTGTAGTGGCTCTCCTCAGCGCAAACCTCATCCTCAACACCTGCAAGTACGCCGAGCTCGCCCTCAACAGTTACATCAAACTGATGAGCATACTCAACAACTTTCTTTGTAAGGGCTACATTCTCATCATATGGAAGGTGTGAACCGTCAATCATAACTGAAGAGAAGCCCATATCGATACAGCTCTTGCAAGTCTCGAAGCTATCGCCGTGGTCAAGGTGGAGAACAATCTGTGGGTTCTCCCAGCCCAACTCCTTAGCATACTCTACAGCGCCCTCTGCCATATAGCGAAGGAGGGTCTGGTTTGCGTAGTTACGAGCACCCTTAGAAACCTGAAGAATTACAGGAGACTTTGTCTCTGCTGCAGCCATAATGATAGCCTGCAACTGCTCCATATTGTTGAAGTTGAAAGCAGGAACAGCATAGCCGCCGTCGATAGCCTTAGCAAACATCTCGCGAGTGTTTACAAGACCTAAATTCTTGTACGAAATCATAATTACTTTTAATTTTATAGTTATAAAAATGAATTTTCCGTTTTACGCCCCAAAATTACAAAATATTTTGTAAAATAAGTAATTTAAGCCACTAAATTCCACACAAATACTACACTTAGCAGAATTGGTGCCACCCACTTGAGCAGAAATACCAGCAACGGGAATAGTCTTGCACGAAGTGTGCCGCCGTTAGAGATTTGGTCCTGAAACACTTTACGGTCCAGGAACCAGCCGGCGAATACAGCCGTTAAAAGACCTCCTATAGGCATAAGGAAGTCGGCGGTAACGGCATCGAAGATATCGAAGAACATACCCCACTTAAGGCAGACAACAGAGAGGGCTATGGTCATAAGGGTTGTAAGTCGGGCAGCTCTTTTACGACCGATATTATGGTTCTCCTGGAGATACTGAGTAATAACCTCGTGGAAAGATATTGTCGAGGTAAGTGCCGCCAAAGCCACCAAAAGGAAGAATATTGATGACCAGAGCTCTGGCGCCGACATCTCGGCAAAGATAAACGGCAGAGTTTCAAAGAGCAGCGTTGGACCTGCTGTAGGCTCAAGACCCTCGACACTAAAGACTGCCGGAAAGATGACCATACCTGACAGTATTGCCACGAAGAAGGTCATAATACTTACCGAAAGAGAGGTTTTGGTCAGATTGGTTCCCTCCTTAAAGTAGGAAGAGTAGGCTATCATACAGCCTAAACCTATAGATAGAGAGAAGAACGCCTGACCTATAGCGCTAACAATGGTCTTGACCGAGAATGCCTTATCAAAATCGGGCATAAAGAGGAAGCGGTAACCCTCAGCCGCGCCAGACATTGTTGCCGAGTGGATAACAAGCACCACAAGCATAAGTAGCAATATCGGCATAACAATCTTCGATATGCGCTCTAAGCCCTTCTGCACTCCCATAACAACAACAAGATGGGTCAGAAGTATAAAGAGTATTGTATAGAGGGGCCCACGCCATGAACCCACAAAATTGACAAAGTTTTGATGAAAATCGCTTGTGCTATAGAGACTGCCATCCACAGAAGATATCAGATACTCCAGCGACCAGCCCGAAACGATGTAGTAGAAGCCGGAGATGAGCAACGACACCACCACACTATTATAACCCAACCACTTCCATTGCTTGGAGAGTTGTTCATAAGCCTTAACGGGACTTTTGCGTGTATGAGTGCCTATAGCAAACTCGGCAAGCATAACCGGCACGCCAACCAAAAGCATACTAATCAAATAGACCAAAAGGAAGGCACCTCCTCCATTTTCGCCCGTCATATAAGGAAAGCGCCAGATGCTTCCCA
The DNA here is from genome assembly GCA_045592005.1 of Alistipes sp. Taxonomy (GTDB): domain Bacteria; phylum Bacteroidota; class Bacteroidia; order Bacteroidales; family Rikenellaceae; genus Alistipes. Next base: position 2,369 of record JAZNTY010000091.1, read on the forward strand.
AACCAATAGCACTGCCAGCGGCAACAAGTATTGCTCCAATCTTGCTGCCAAAAGAATCTCTTGTCCCCATAACCTAAAAAACCTAATTGAGAGCTACCTCTCGCCGGTAAGCGTTACGCTTACTCGCCTAACTTTACCACCCAATGGTGGTGCTATCTTTACCACAGTACACTCCACGCGAACTATTTGCTCAAAATTGCGGTACAGGGCATCGATAATATCCTGAGCCACACGCTCAATGGTGTGTCTTGTTATCGCCATTTGTGCTTTAACAACCTGATATACATTGAGATAGTTAACTGCCAAAGTTACATCATCTCTCTCCGCTATAGACCCCAAAGGTGCGGTAATTTTCAGTGCAACTTCAAAGTGGCTGCCACTCAATCTTTCAAGTTCATAACAACCATGAAAGGCATGAAATTCCATGCCTTCAAGGTTGATTGTATAGAGTGTGTTATTACTCATTGACAATTACTAAGTAGTAGTTCTTCTTACCCTTCTGCACAAGCATATATTTGCCGGCAATAAGGTCATCGGCCGTCACTGTAGCTGCAATATCGGTAACCTTCTCCTTATTAAGCGACACACCTCCGCCCTGTATCATCTTACGGCACTCGCCCTTAGAAGGGAATATTGCGGTCTTCTCAGCACACAAGTCGATAAACGAGCAACCCAAATCTGCCGAAGAAACAGCAAACTGTGGCACACCGTCAAAGACCTGAAGCAGAGTCTGCTCATCAAGACGGCGCAAAGCCTCAGAGGTAGCCTGACCAAAGAGGATACTCGAAGCCTCAACAGCCTTCTCATACTCTGCGGCAGAGTGTATCATTGTAGTAACCTCCTGAGCAAGGCGCTTCTGCAACACTCGGAGATGCGGAGCTGCCTCATGCTCAGCAATAAGAGCCTCTACGGTCTGGCGGTCAAGGAGCGTAAAGATTTTGATATAACGCTTAGCATCGTCATCCGATACATTGAGCCAGAATTGGTAGAACTTATAAGGAGAGGTATAGCGAGCATCCAACCACACATTGCCACTCTCGGTTTTACCGAACTTTGTACCGTCTGCCTTAGTAATCAGCGGGCAGGTTATAGCAAATGCCTCAGCCTCTGAGCCGAGCTTACGGCGAATAAGTTCTGTACCGGTAGTGATATTACCCCATTGGTCAGCGCCACCCAACTGCACCTTGCAGTTCATAGTCTGGTAGAGGTGTAAAAAGTCGTAGCCCTGCAAAAGCTGGTATGTAAACTCTGTAAACGACATACCATCGCCCTCGCCATTGAAGCGCTTTTTAACGGAGTCCTTCGCCATCATATAGTTTACAGTTATGCACTTACCAATATCACGAGCAAAGTCAAGGAAGGAGAACTCCTTCATCCAATCGTAGTTATTGACAAGCACCGCGGCATTTTCAGCATCCGAATCAAAGTCAATAAGGCGTGCCAACTGAGCCTTTATCGCCTCCTGATTGTGACGCAGGGCTGCCTCATCGAGCAGATTACGCTCCTGAGACTTACCACTTGGGTCGCCAATCATACCTGTAGCTCCTCCTACAAGGGCTATAGGACGATGTCCGCACATCTGAAGGTGCTTAAGTATCATAACACCTACAAGGTGTCCTATATGAAGTGAGTCCGCAGTGGGGTCGATACCCAAATATGCGGTGGTCATCTCCTTCTCCAACTGCTCCTCAACACCGGGCATAATGGTATGTATCATACCACGCCACTGGAGCTCCTCAACAAAATTCTTTCTTGCCATTGTTGTATATTTATTTTTAATCTATCTCTAAATTAAGGCTCTTAACCAACTTGTCAAACATTGGCGAGCAAGCGGCGATATGAGCCAATCGGTCCTCAATACGCACCGGACGAAGTTTTAACTCCGTTTCGTTTACCACAATCTCAAAAATAGGCACACCGTCCAAACCCGCTATGGAGGCGATACGCTCCGCAATCTGCTGACGGCAAGAGGTCAAATCGTCAGCCAAACCTTGTGTAGGGACCTCAACACTAACCTTATTGCCCGCAATCGTCACCTTCTCAAAAGCTGAGGTAAAACGCGGATTGCGCTCCACTAAGTCGGCTATAAAGGCATCCTTTGACGCTAATAAAAGCTGCTCACAGTCGGGGCTCTCGGCTATATGGCTCTCAGCAACTTTTTCCGACTCCATCATACCGCTGAACATCGTAAAAACATTGGGACCACTCTTTGACTTCTCAATAGGCTCCTTTACAGCAGAGGTTGCCGGAGACGCAACTTCAACCTTAGGCTTAACAACTGCCGGCTGAGGTACTATTACAGAAGTCGGATCGTAGCCATGTCGTTCTGTGAGCCAAGGAGT
>JAZNTY010000092.1:0-3594 GCA_045592005.1 Alistipes sp.
AAATTAAAATTATTTGTTTTTAGTTTCGTTACTATACACAAAAGCACGCAAAGATAATTAAATTTTTTCAATTAACAATCACACAACCCCATTTTTGCACCAAATAATGCATTATAATATAGCAAACAGGCAGTCCATACCTAAGTAACGACTGCCTGTAGCTGCTCTAAATACAAGATATTCAACAACAGAGAAATTATCCTCTTTACTCTACCAACTCCTTCTCTGCGGGTCTGGATGTAATATACATCATAACACAAAGTATAGCAAATAGTATCAGCGTACCTGTCAACAGAGCTAAAGTATCAAGCTGTAATAAGATATAATTTACCACATAACCCACACAGAGCAACAGACTCAAGATATGAGCTGCTTTATGACGCAAAATAGCCTTAAAATAGAGTGTTAGCGCTGAGATAGTCATAGCCGAGGCTATAAAATATGCTGCACCATAACCTAAGAACTCCGATAGCGAGAGCAGCAGAGCATAGAAGAGCACCAACGACAACCCGACAATTGTATACTGCACAAGGTTAACCGTGCGCGCAGTGAGATACTCCGTAAGCAGAGCTGCAACAAAGACCAGAACAATAAAGAACAGTGCATATTTTAGACTGCGCTCAATTTGACGATAGTCGCTAATAGTATCCAACAGTTCTACACCCACAGTCATAGAGTTGTTCGCGTATGGATTGGTGGAGATATTCCACGATGCGGTAAAACCATCTGAGGTTACCACCCTATCATCCGGCAGACAATTTCCATAAAAGCTCGGATCGGGGAAGTTAGAGGTCATATTTATCTTTGTATGGGTACCCATAACTCTAAAACTCAAGTCATCTAAACCGCGCAAATGAAACTTTAGACTAAATGGAACTTTAACACCATCTGTCAACCCTTTTGGCAGTTTAATATCGGCTATCAATTTATCATAAAATCGTTGTGTAGAATACTCTATATCCATCAACTTTATACTAACATCCTCCTTAACTCCATAGGCATACGAGATAGGAATTTTTACCTTTGCCACACCTTTGTCAATGACTGACTGCGGCAGCACAAAGTAGCCTGAAATATCCATTAAGGCATCGTAGGTAGCCATCTTGTATATCGAGCGACGCAACTCTTTACTCTGCATATCAATATTATAAGCAACCTGCTCAGGTTTAAACCGGTCATCATCACAGATGAGCACAATGTCATCAATACATTGATTTTTACCATAAGCATCTCTAACAGACTCTAAAGCATCCTCTCGCGCATCTTGTCGAGTGTCTACCAACCCATAAATCATCATCAACGGTATACACAACACCATTGCAATACAACCCATTACAAACAACTTGAGCACTGAGCTCTTTGATTTTGTTTCACTCTGTTTCTGTTCCATAATTTTTTTTGTTTTTATGTTAATATATTGTAATTCTTTTTCTAAATAGAGTCTTTTTTATATCAAATCTAACATCTCAAAACAAAAAAACTGTCAACCATTACAGTTGACAGCCGAAATTTGATTGAAATAACAGATTTAGATTTTTATCGATAAGCTATAAGCAGTTCATAAGTCGCTACTATTTTGTATTCAAACAGCTATTGCGGACAATAGACACCATCTTCTTTACATTCCTCTTACTCAAAGCGCCCGTATGCTTCAGTGTATCCTTGAACGAACTGCCGATAATAAGACCATCAGCCAAAGAGGAAGCCTCCGTAGCATTATCAAAATTAACACCTGAGCCCAAAATCAGAGGGAAGTTGCCAAGCACAGTCCTAAATTCATTAAATTTATCAAATGGGGAGTTATCGCCCTCGCGCATACCGGCACACACCACAGCATCGCAACGACTCTGTGCTAAAAGAAGGTCCTCAGCCACACTGCGGGTGCTATGCACAGGCAACTCCTTAAATCTCACACCTCCCAAGACAACCACATCAGTCTGAGCCCGCAGCTCCTCAAGCTCCTGAGCAAAAATTTCATCCGCTGAAGGGACAAGATGACCACAGACCGAGTCTATCTGGATAATTTTGATATTATGACGCTTTGCCAAATCAAAAGCTCGATGATAGTTACCCAAAGTATTAACACCATAAACAGCATCGCTATGGTGCTCCGAGAGCCAGAGTAATACACGCTCACAGACAACCACCGGCGCAAAGTTATTCTCAATAAGGGGAACAACACCATTGGCAAGATATATTTCAATCTCCTTCTGCGCCGCCTCAATTTTGGCAGCTACCGACTTATCACTATCATTATCAAGATGCACCATACCGAATATGGGCTTGCACTCTCCAAAAAGTTGTTCAAATCTCATAAGACAATGTTTTACAAATATAGAGTCATATACCACACCAAAGGTAGTATTTTTTCTGCAAATAAACAAAAAAGGCAGAGGTTTTATAAACCCCCGCCTTGTAATAAGCTATTTACTTTGAATTAGTCTACATCGATAAATGTGCAACCTGAATACTTCTGCTTTGTTGTATAACCGTTAGCCCAACGCTCCCAATAGTATCTGTCGGTAGAAGTGTTGTTGAGCTTATGAAGAACACTTGCCTCATACTTATCATTACCATTACCGCCCTTTACAGCACCAACATAACCTCCAACCTTACAATTCTCTACGCGGAGGCTCTTATTACCCTGACCAACTAAAGCACCACGATACTGCATAGTCTTTGAGTAGTCAACCACCATATTGTTAGCATCATCATTCCAATCCAAAGTACCATCGTGAGCAGCCAAAATTTTACCTGTATTCACACACTTTGAGATAATCGGATTGGTAGCGCCACCGTGACCAAGTATTCCACCCAAAATTAGGTAGATATTTGCAGTTGTCGTACCCTCCTCGGCTGTAGTCTTATACATAGCGCACACTGTACCCTTATTCTCACAACCCTCAATAATAGAGTACTTATCCTCAATGAAACCTACAATACCGCCAAGGAACTCTGAAATAGAGGTCTGACGCTCAAGGGCAACAATACCTGAATTTACACAATTATAGATAGCTGCACTATTGTTAAGACCCGTAAAACCACCTGCACGGAACTTGCCACCAGAGAGGAGTCTTACAAGACCTGAATTTTCACACTCCTCAAGATGGACACCGCAGAGCTTATCTGCATTAAGATTTGTACCACCGTAGCAGCAAGCAGCAAAACCACCACCATAGTGCCATCCAGTATAAGCAGAAGCAGCGTAGATAGTTACTGTACCTGTATTCTTACAACCCTTCATCACAATACCGCGATCTGCGCCTGTACCTGCAACTCCACACTTACCAACAAAACCACCAGCTGCGGTCTGCTGTGCAGAAGCATCTGTTGCGCCAAGATATACAGCACCTTGATTTTCGCAATCTACATACTCACTCATAAAACGAGCATAGCCAATAAAACCACCCAAGCAAGTAACATTTGACAGTGAGGTTACCTTATCAATAGTTACAGTACCCTTATTTATACACTTCTCAAACTTTGCAAGGTTGTTTGCGCCACCATTTGTAACACCAACAAAACCACCTACTGATGGAATAATCTCAGATGTTGTATTCTCTGACAAACATACTGCACCCTCATTAACACAGT
>JAZNTY010000093.1:0-9676 GCA_045592005.1 Alistipes sp.
GCAAAGCTTGCAGGTACTGAGCGTGGTATTACTGAGCCAACCCCAACATTCTCTGCTTGCTTCGGTCAGGCATTCCTTGAGCTTCACCCAACAAAGTATGCTGAGGAGCTTGTAAAGCGTATGGAGAAGAGCGGTGCTAAGGCATACCTCGTAAACACCGGTTGGAATGGTACAGGTAAGCGTATCTCTATCCGCGACACTCGTGGTATTATCGACGCTATTCTTGACGGTGCTATCCTTGAGGCTCCTACAAAGACCATCCCTATATTCAACTTTGAGGTTCCTACAGCTCTTCCAGGCGTAGACCCTGCAATCCTTGACCCACGCGACACTTACGCTGATACTAAGGAGTGGGAGGTTAAGGCTGCAGACCTTGCTGGTCGTTTCGTTAAGAACTTCGGCAAGTACACCACCAACGAGGCTGGTAAGGCTCTTGTTGCAGCTGGTCCTGTTGTTGAGTAATCACTATTTCACTCTATACAAGAACCTGTCTGACCATTGTGTTGGGCAGGTTCTCTATTTTTGTTTGATACAGGATTGACATTCAAAAAAAAGTTGTAATTTTGTGAGTGATATTAAGAGACTATTTGAGATTTCATCTCAATGCTATTTCTAACCTAACCAAAAATCTATGAGAAAGACAATCTGCATCATTGCACTATTATTGACCCTGGGTTTTGTTGCCTGCACCGAAGAGAGCACAACTCCAGAGAACAACGAGCAACAACAACCTCAAGAGAAACCGGAACCAGAACCAGAACCGGAGCCGGAGCCTGAACCAGAGCCGGAGCCTGATTATAGCACACCTCTTGAGGGAGATATTATAGGCACGCAATACTCTGTCGACTACTCAACGGGCGAGAAATCGGAGAGTGTAAATACTAAGCAGAATGTTTTTGATGGCAACTTTGATACCTTCTTTGCTTCGTATGACCGCTCAGGTACTTGGGTGGGTCTTGATTTGAAGGAGAAGCATATCATAAAGAGGGTTGGCTATGCTCCACGCAAAAATCAAGGTAAGCGAGTTCGGTTAGCTATAATTGAAGGTGCAAATAATGCAGATTTTAGCGATGCTATGCCTATATACCTTATCCCTGAAGAGGGTACTGTTGGTGTAATGACATACGCCGATATTAACTGTTCACGAGGGTTCCGTTATGTACGATATATGACTCCAAACGATGTGCGTTGTAACATTGCCGAGTTGGAATTTTACGGCTACAAAGGCGAGGGAGATGACTCGCAGCTATATCAGATTACCAACCTGCCTCTTGTTGTCATAAATACAGCCAACAATGCCGAGATTGTATCCAAAGAGGAGGAGATACCAAGTACAGTATATGTTATTGGCAATGACGGTAAATATCTGCACACAGGAGAGCAAACCGGCGTGCGCGGTCGTGGTAATGCGAGCTGGAAGTTCCCTAAAAAGCCTTACAGACTCAAGTTTGACAAGAAGGTCAATCTACTCAACGCCCCTGCAAAAGCTAAAAAGTGGACTCTAATCAACAACTATGGCGACAAAACCCTTATGCGAAATATCTTAGCATTTGAGATAAGTCGTCGTGTGGGGGTCTACTACACCCCATTCTGTCAGCCTGTAGATGTTGTCCTGAATGGAGAGTATCGAGGCTGCTACCAACTTTGCGACCAAATAGAGGTTGGTCCTGGGCGTGTGAATATTACCGAGATGGAGAAAGAGGATAACTCTGGAACAAACCTTACGGGCGGTTATCTGATTGAAATTGATGCATATGCCGACCAAGAGATATCCTACTTTGTCTCTAATAAAAAAATTCCTGTCACTATTAAATCGCCGGATGAGGATGATATTACTGCCGAGCAGAGCCGCTATATTACCGACTACTTTAACCAGATGGAGAGCGCTGTCTTTGCAGCATCGAGCACCAACTCCGACTTTACAAAATATCTCGATTTAGACAGCTTTTTGCGCCACTTTATTGTCGGAGAGCTAAGTGGCAACACCGACACCTATTGGAGCGTATATATGTGCAAAAATCGAAATAACGACAAATTTATAACCGGTCCTGTGTGGGATTTTGACTTGGCTTTTGATAACGATCTGCGCACCTATCCGGTAAATCAGTTTACCGACTTTATCTACGCCACAAACAAGTCGTCGCATGCCGGAGGTGATAATATGCGTCAATTTGTAAACCATATCATCAAGGATAGCGATATGGCGCGCAATCGCCTCTCTGAACTATGGAACAGCGTACGCTCTAATGGCTCAATATCTGTCGAGTCCTTAATAGAGTATGTGAACCAAACAGAGCAGTTGCTGAACCAATCTCAGCGTCTAAATTTTCTACGCTGGGACATCTTGAATGAAACGGTTCATCAAAACCCTCAAGCTCTTGGCTCATACTCTGCCGAGGTGGAGACTATCCGCAAATACCTTAGAAATCGCGTACCATTTATGGATAGACATATTCAGAAATAGATAATAACGACACATTTGGTTAAAAATAGAGTTAAACAGTTGATTATTTACCATTGATGCAATATAATAACCAAAAGTTACTACCTTTGCACCATATATACACACCGTAACACTATGAAGAGTGATTTTTTGGTAATCGGGTCCGGTTCCGCTGGTTTGAGTTTCGCACTCAAGGCTGCCAAAGTAGGAACAGTGACAATTGTAACAAAGGGAGAGCTTGCTGAGTGCAACACCAACTATGCTCAGGGCGGCATCTGCTCTGTGACATATCTCCCTGACACTTTTGAGAAACATATTGAGGACACCCTTATCTGTGGTGCCGGTAAATGTGACCGCGAAGCTGTGGAGTTGGTTGTCCGTAATGCTCCGGCTGCGGCTCAAGACCTTATCGAGTGGGGTACCCACTTTGATAAGGATAAGGACGGTCGCTTTGACCTACACCGTGAGGGAGGTCACTCTGAGCACCGCATTCTCCACCACCAGGACCTTACCGGTGCAGAGATTGAGCGTGCGCTAATAGAGAGCGTTAAGGCTCATCCTAATATTACCGTCTTAGAGCATCACTTTGCCATTGATTTGCTCACACAACACCACTTAGGAGAGATTGTTACGCGCCACACACGAGGACTTGCCTGCTTTGGAGCCTATGTGCTTGATACTGACACCGACCAGATAAAGACTATTTTGGCAAAGTTTACAGTTGTGGCTGCCGGCGGTTGTGGAAATATCTACAACACCACTACCAACCCAACAGTGGCTACAGGAGACGGTATAGCTATGTGCCACCGCGCAAAGGCTATTACCAAAAATATGCAGTATATACAGTTCCACCCTACTGCACTCTACCACCCAGGCGAGCGCCCTTCATTCCTCATAACAGAGGCTATGCGAGGCTATGGAGCTATCCTGAAACTCAAAAATGGCAAAGAGTTTATGGACAAGTATCATCCGATGAAGTCCTTGGCTCCGCGCGATGTTGTTGCCCGCTCTATTGACCATGAGCTAAAAATTCGCGGCGAGGAGTTTGTCTATCTTGATGTTACCCATATGCCTGCCGAACAGACTAAGACTCACTTCCCAAACATCTACGAAAAGTGTCTCTCTATAGGCATAGATATCACTAAGGAGATGATTCCTGTATGCCCTGCTGCACACTATTGCTGCGGAGGTGTTGTTGTCGACAGCAACGGTCAGTCCTCTATTCGTCGCCTCTATGTTTTAGGCGAAAGTTCCTGCACCGGTCTCCACGGCGCAAACCGCCTTGCTTCCAACTCTCTGACAGAGGCTATTGTATACGCCGATTTAGCTGCCAAACACACAGCTACACTTATTGATAAGGTCGAATTTCAGGAGGGTATTCCCGATTGGGACTTTGAAGGCACCGCTGAGGCTGAGGAGATGGTCCTTGTGCTCCAAAATCGCCGCGAGCTACAGGCAATAATGTCTAACTATGTGGGTATTGTTCGCTCCAATCTGCGCCTTGAGCGCGCGATGAAACGACTTGCGATAATCTGGCAGGAGACCGAGGGTCTCTACAACCGCACAAAGCCTTGCCGAGAGCTATGTGAGCTGCGAAATATGACCGCCGTGGCGTACCTTACAATCAAGCAGGCTAAGGAGTGCAAAGAGTCTGTGGGTCTGCACTACACGATAGATTATCCGCCACAGAAGTAATACAAGACAAAATACAAAACAGAACTATAAATGACTTTACAGGAAGAGATTACAAGAAGACGAACATTTGCAGTTATCGCCCATCCTGATGCTGGTAAGACTACCCTTACGGAGAAGTTGCTCCTCTTTGGAGGTGCTATACATATCGCCGGTGCGGTAAAGAGCAACAAGATTAAGAAAGGTGCAACCTCTGACTTTATGGAGATTGAGCGCCAGCGTGGTATCTCAGTAGCCACCTCTGTAATGGGTTTTGAGTATAAAGAGACCAAAATTAACATCCTTGATACCCCAGGTCACGAGGACTTTGCTGAGGACACATATCGAACACTTTCTGCTGTAGACTCTGTAATTATCGTTATCGACGGTGCTAAGGGTGTTGAGTCACAGACCCGTAAGTTGATGAATGTCTGCCGTATGCGTAACACCCCTGTAATGGTCTTTGTAAACAAGCTTGACCGCCCTTGTAAGGACCCATTTGACCTTCTTGATGAGATTGAGAACGAGCTGCAAATTCGTGTGCGCCCACTCTCTTTCCCTATATCAAGTGGTCCTACATTCAAGGGTGTGTACAACCTCTATGAGCACAATATCAACCTCTTTACCTCTGACGAGCGACAGACTGCTGATGCTACGACAGTGCAGTTTGAGGATATCTCTTCACCCGAACTTGACACACTTATCTCTGAACGATACGCTAATCAGCTACGCGAGGATGTTGAACTTGTTGAGGGTGTATACGAGGAGTTTGAGCGTGAGCAGTACCTTGCAGGTCGTCTGGCGCCAGTATTCTTTGGTTCGGCAGTAAATAACTTCGGTGTGCGCGAGCTTTTAGAGTGCTTTATCCGTATCGCGCCATCACCACGTCCATCAACAACACAGACCCGAATTGTTGAGCCTGCAGAGCAGAAACTCACTGGATTTATCTTCAAGATTCACGCCAATATGGACCCGAACCACCGCGACCGTATTGCCTTTATGAAGATATGCTCGGGTGTTTTTGAGCGTAATAAGAACTACCTCCATGTGCCAAGTGGTAAGAGTATGAAGTTCTCATCTCCAACAGCCTTTATGGCGGAGAAGAAGTCTGTCATTGACTTTGCATACCCGGGCGATATAGTCGGACTGCACGACTCTGGCGGTTTTAAGATTGGAGATACATTCACCGAGGGCGAGAAGCTTAAGTTTACGGGCATCCCGTCATTCTCTCCAGAGCTGTTCCGATATATTGAGAATGCCGACCCTCTGAAGTTCAAGCAGCTTGCAAAGGGTATTGACCAGCTTATGGATGAGGGTGTGGCGCAGCTCTTCGTCTCATCGCTCAATGGTCGAAAGATTATCGGTACGGTGGGTGCACTGCAGTTTGAGGTTATTGAGTACCGCCTTGAGCATGAGTATGGCGCAAAGTGCCGCTGGGAGCCAATCTCAATACATAAGGCATGCTGGATTGAGAGTGACAATGCGGAGCAACTTGCAGACTTCAAACGCCGCAAGCACGCCAATATGGCCGTTGATAAACATGGTCGTGATGTCTTCCTTGCCGATACAAGCTACTCACTCGCCCTTGCGCAGGAGAAGTTCCCCGACATCCACTTCCACTTCACCTCGGAGTTCTAAGCCTTTAGCCAGAAATGACGATATAAGAGGTATAATCCTATACAAAATGGTCGGTTTACCGCCAATAATGGTCACTTCACCGCTAAGCGTGTGGAGTGATTTTTTTGTCAAAAATAGCCTCTGAGCACTGTTTCGGCACGATATTTGTCACTCACCGTGACGAAATTGTAAAGATACTATACTTGATAATTATTTGGAAGTTTCAAAAATCGTATATATCTTTGCAATACAAACTAATGTTTAACTCTTAAAAACACTTATTGCCTATAGGAAAAATTCTACTCTGAACATTTTTTAAGAAAGGAGAAGAACATGAACGCACAGAACTCAAGCGACCGCGAGTTGCTTAATAGTTATCTGCAGGGCGATAAGAGTGCAATTTCCACTCTGATAGAAAAACATAATCGTCGTGTCCGCGACTACATTCGTATGATGGTTGGGGATAGCGACCTTGCTGCCGATATTGCGCAGGAGACTTTTATTAAGGCTGTAAGTGTAATTGACGAGGGGCGTTACACTGACAAGGGCAAGTTCCTGTCGTGGGTGCTTCGCATTGCTCACAACAAGGCTTTGGATTATTTCCGTTCACAGAAGAATAACAGCTCTATCAGCGAGTCCAGTGCTGGATACAATGTGCTGGGAACGATAAAGTATGCCGACAAGAGTATTGAGGATAGCATGATTAGCGAGCAGGTCGATGCCGACATCCGAGCTCTTGTGGAGCAACTGCCAGACGAGCAGCGCGAGGTTGTAATGCTGCGCTACTACTCAGATCTCTCATTCAAGGAGATTGCTGACCAGACTGGCGTAAGCATCAACACAGCCCTGGGGCGTATGCGATATGCGCTGATAAACCTGCGAAAGATGATTAAAGAGAGAAATTTGTCACTCTGCTAACAATAAATAGATAGGCAACGGCGTTAATTTAGTGACTCACTAATAAACCGATTGCCTATGTATCAACTCGACCCTTTGTATTGCACAAACGATGAGCAACTATTGATGGAGCATGTCATATGTAACGAGCCAGAGCTGCTCTATCTCGACACCATCCTTCGCGAATCATTAAACAGAAGCAGATAGCTTCTGTTTTTTTGTTCTGTTTCCCATAAAACTATTTAAGCAGTCCTGATGTACGCATTTGAGCGTATAAATATCTACAATAGCTAACAGTATAAGGCTCGCCCGTAATAGTTTTCATACCAAGCGTATTGAGTTCTTCTGTCAACTTTTGAAATTTGTTGTTGTGACATTTTGCTAAACTCCCTTCTCGCTCTTCAAATTTTACGACATATCGCCAAAAGATAATATTTACTGGATGTTCCTTAATCCCGCAAATATTCTCTTGCCTACTCTGATGCATCAGTCCGGTTCGGACCGTTCTACTAAGCTCTAAGGTCCGCTCATTGGCATATTTGTCAAGACTATGTACCTTTGCATAACACCCTTTGCATAGAGGAACTGTTTTAGTTCCACCCATTGAACGAGGTACGACATAGTGTTTTTCAGACGCCGGTGCACCACATTCAAAACATTCAAGTACTTCTATTTTGGTTGCCTTATTTTCTCTCTTCGCCATGTGATATATATTTACAAAATCTACACGAAGATAATATTGGCCAAACTATCTTCAATTATGATAATTCAATCCTAACAGACACAATAGCCGACAGTTGATTACACTCAAATGCCGGCTATTTTAATCTATCTTGGACCATTGCCAATGCAAGTGGTCAATAACTTTCTACTACTTCACGCTCCAAGAGCCGCCGCCCTTGTCCCATGTGCCATCCTTGACGGTGTAGAGGTTCTTGCCGTCGGTTGGGATAACAAGGTCCTCAGTCTGATTCCACTTGTTAGACCAAGTGTTTGCGGCTGAGCCTGGGTTCATACGGCAGAAGATTACATTCTCGCCAGCCTTATAGCCTACAGGGATATTTACCTCGTAAACACCATCTGCATCCTTATCGGTCATTGATGCCCAAGTATTGCCAGAGTTGTTAAAGAAGTAAGCTGCAAAGCGCGCACCGTCTGCCTTCCAGTTGCTATTTGGAACAAGGTAGAGGACACTGTCTGTTGCATCTGGCTCCTCAACAACTGGCTCCTTACCATTCTCGGTCTGCAGAGGTGCTGTTGTATAGTCTGTGCCTGCAGTGACAACATAGAGAAGCAGTTTTACAGAGTCAAAGTAGATGTCGTATGTACCTGCCTCGGTGATAGAGATGTTTGAGCCTGCCTCAAAGAGCTGCATATGGTTATTAGGGTCAAGGAAGGTAATACCGCCACCAAAGCTGATATCCCATGTAGCAGCGTCCTTAACCTTCAGCTCATCATAAGCAATCAGAGCCACACCCTTTGCAGAGTGGATGCCGTTTGTCTCTGGAGTCATCACAAGATTGCCCCAGCCGTTGAATGTGCCCGCTACAGCATAGCTACCTGTAGATGGGGTGTCACCACCGCCACCACCTGTACCCTCCTCCTGGAGTGGCACATTTGTGTAGTCAGCACCCGCAGTTACAACATAGAGGTTGAGGTTGTTAAGGTCGAAGTATACATCGTAAGTACCCGCCTCGGCAATCATAATATTTGCGCCATTTGCATAGACCTTCATATAGTGGTTAGGGTTGAGTGTCGCTACGCCACCACCATAGCTGATATCCCAAGTTGAGGTATCCTTAACCTTGAACTCACAAGCAGCGGCCATAGTCACACCCTTTGCAGAGTAGATGCCATTAGAGAATGTCATCACAAGGTTACCCCACTCGTTGAATGAGCCTGCAAGAGAGAAGCTCTGTGCAGGAACCTCTGGAACATAACCTGCAGCATTCCACTCGCCAGTGTCCCAACCAGTGATGTAGAAGTAGTTGTTTGGTGCAACGCCTACAGTAAGGTCGCCTGTCTGATTCCATACATGGTCTGTCTCGGTCTCCGAGTTCCAACCAAACTCTGGGTAAGCTGGGTTCATACGGCAGAAGAGCATACCCTCTGCAGTTGTAGGCAGAACGCCCTCGTAGATGCCGTCGGCATTCTCATCAGTAAGCTTTACAGAGCCGTTACCACCAGCATTGTCCCAGTAGTAAGCAGCAAACCAAGCATCATTTGCTGTCCAATCTGCATTTGGCACGAGATATACAGTGTTTCCTGCAGGGTCTGGAGTTGGAGTATCGCCCGCAGGAGCAAGTGTACCAAGCTCGTATACTACGCCAGCCTTCACATCAAGCTCCATACTCTTGCACAGTTTGCCACCGATAGAGTAGCTCAGTGTTGTGTTGCCAGTAAAGATTGGCACAAATACACTCTCGCCCGCAGCAACGGTAACCTCCGAGAGGCGGCCACTGTTGCCATCGCCAAACATATCCTTTGCAGCAAAAGTAACATAGTACTCTGAAGCGAAGTGAAGCATCGCAGCTGAAGGGATAAGAGTAATATTCTCTGTCCAAGCTGTCTCAGCATAGAGGAACATACCATCTGCGCCGATAGTACTATTTACAGAGTTAAGAGCCTGTGAATTAAAGATATAGACCTTCTCTGCACTCTTGAGGGCCTCAACACCTGCCATAGTACAAGAGAAACGGTTTGGGTTGTCAGCAGTGTTTGTAAATACAAAGTAGCTGTCAAAGTTTGGGGTTACAGTGAGGCTCTCGTCGCCCTCCCAAGCAGAGTTCCAAACATCACCCGTCTGGTTCATCGCAATGCGAGAGCCTCCGCCCTCTATTGTCGCGTAGAATGAGAGTCCCTTGCCTGCAAGCTCGGTGTTATCCTTCTCGCACGCCGCAAAGCCAAAAGCAGCTACTACGGCAATAATCGCATAAAAAAATCTCTTCATCTTATCTCTAATTGATTACTTCCAATTATTACTTACATCCTCATTATCATACGACGGCAATCCTAATCCCGCCTCAACACTTGCAGCAAATCCGCGCT
>JAZNTY010000094.1:0-6107 GCA_045592005.1 Alistipes sp.
TAAATCTTACGCCCTTTTCAAGTCCCCCTCACAGGAGGGGGATTTAGGGGGTGGGTAACACGCTTGAATATATATTGGCGAGTTTCCGTTGTTGTTAGTACAAGTTAAATCTTACGCCAATATATATTTTTCTGCCCATAAGTGGTCCCCATACGCAGGCGGAGTTAAAGGCTGTGGAGTATGGAGTATCGGCGCCTAAGATAGGGATTTTCTGTCGATATCCTGCTATATTTTCGCAGCCTAAGTAGATATCCCACATCTTGATTTTGCGGGTTATCTGCGCGAAGAACATAGGGTAGATAGGCGAGTATTCGCACTGCTCGATAATGCCTGTTTGGGTCGGTATTCGGCTCTTGCCGTTAAGCTGAGCTGTAATATCGAAAGTCCACTTGCGCATACGGGTTGCATATTGGATATTGAGCAGGGTCTTAAAACGGCTAACTAATGGTCGTTCAACGAGTTGCTCACTGCCGTCTGCGCGGGTAATGGTATATTTACTATCGGTATATCGGAATGTGGCGAAGATGTCTAATCGTTCAGCCGGAGTCCAGCTTAGGTCTACCTGATAGGTGTTGGTGTATGACTTGCCGTTGGTGGTGTAGATATAGATATTTTCAGCATCGCGCTCTTGGTCGACGATAACGCTATGATAGAGTTGAGTACGGAAGTAGTCGAAGCTGATAGTCATATCCTGATAGTTTACGGTCGATATAGTTTGAGCTAACGAGCCGCCGGCAGTCAGGGCTCTCTCCATACGGTCGAAGTGGCGACTAAAAGGTGTATCGAAGACCACTCTGCGACCTGTGGCAAGGATACCGATATTGTCTGTCACGATATCTGTTGGACGGTATCCCATACCTGCTGAGCCGCGCAAAACGGTTGTCGGGGTAATGTTCCACTTTATATGCCCGCGAGGGGTAATAAGGTGCTTGCGGAAGTAGATATTGTAGTCGTATCTTATGCCCGCCACAACGGAGAATTTATCCTTGATATTGTATGTATACTCGGTATATACTCCCACCTCTGTTTCGTTGCGGTCAAAGTTCTGTAACACCTTGTTGCTGTCGCTCTTACCCCACACTCCGTCACGCCCCCAGGTGCGGTCTGTAAGCTGCTCTGTGATATATCGTGAAGAGGCAGAGACGCCCGAAGTGAGCAGAGAGTTGTAGGTGAAGTAGTGGGTATACATAAGGTTGAGGTTTGCCATATGCTGACCGCCGAGGTATCCCTTATCAGCGCCAAAAAAGGCATCTTCGCGGAAGAAGTCGTAGTCTGCCACTATAGCCACATTTGAGCGTAGCTCCTCGCTCTCCTCCTTATTGTATACCGCAGCGCCGACAGGCTTTCCGAGCTTGAAGTATGCATTTGCCTCCTGATTTGCCACAATAGAGCCGTAGATGTTATTTGCGCGCCAGCTGTCGAAGTCGATATCATCTTTCATAGACTCCTTAAAGCCCATCTGTCCACCTACGCGGTGGTCATTGACATACTTGGCACCCCAGCGTACCTGAATGCCGTTTTCGCCCTGATAGAGCCAGCGGTTGGCAACATTTATCTGGCGAGCAAGAGGCAGGTCGCGGTAGCCGTCGTGGTTGTGGTCGTAGCTCTTGGTGTCAGCCGAGGCGTGAGCTAAGATTATTGTCGACAGGCGCTTGTCTTTGGTTACAGGCAGCGCTGTAGAGAGGTTTACCTCCGGCTTGAGCTCGTTGTCGAAATAGAGGTTTACAAAGAGACGCTCCTCGTCAGTAGGTTTGCGGTGCTCAAGGTTAATCTGTCCCGTAACAGCCTCGTGACCGGCAGTGACGGAGGCTATGCCCTTTGATACCTGAATAGAGTTGAGCCACATACCTGGGGTATATCCCAAGCCATATGGGGCGCTAAGACCACGCATTATGGCGCGGTTTTCATCGAGTATCTGTGTATATGTGCCGGCAAGACCGAGCATCTTGATTTGGCGTGCACCTGAGATAGCATCGCTATAGCCGACTGTTACCGAGGCTGAGTTTTCAAAGCTCTCGGCAAGGTTGCAACACGCCATTTTGCATAGACCGGCAAAGGAGATGTTTTCGTTCTTCAGAATACCGTCGTGCGAGATATAGTTGCCACGCAGGTTGCCCTCGACAACCACACTCTCTAAGGCAACGCCCTCGGAGAGGTTGAAAAAGACCTCAGCGGTGTTTTTATCTACGGTAATGGTGTCGTTGGTATATCCGAGAAATGAGCCGACAAGACGGTTGTAGTCCTTTACACGATGTAGACGGAAGTAACCGTTTGCATCAGCAGCCTCGCCGATGTTGGTATCTGCCCAATAGACCGACGCTCCAGGTAGCGGGTTTCCGGAACGGTCCATAATGCGACCTGTGATATTCTGCGCCGAGATACTTGCGGCAGAGAACATCGCAATGAAAATAGTAATGTATTTGAGATTTTTCATAGATGTAAGTTATTGAACATAAACAATTTAGCGGAATAGTTCCGCAATGGAGTTTATGCAATAACGGGAGGAGCTCTAAGCCCCTTTGTAGAGATAAAACCGGACTGAGGAAGTGGTATTTTGCTCTTGTCTAAGTACTTTATCTTCAGCAGTTCGGTACAGAGGTCTATTTGCTCTGCCATAGCCGGTATAGCATCGCATATAACGGGCTGAATATCGGCGATGAAGCTCTTTTCGTAGATGTATAGGTCAATCTCTGTGGAGTGGTCGTGCGTACATCCGCAGTTGTTGGGGAGCTTTATCCCCTCGCCACAGTTGATGTGGTTGTTGTGGCAGGTATTGTGACTGCAACAATGGTGGGTTTGGAAGTGTTGACTGCGGGTGCAGTGGCAGAGGATAACAGAGAGCATAGCACCACAGCTCGCCATAAGATATATAGCAAGCAGCAACGATGATATAACTCTTTTAGTCCTCATTATTCAGTAAGTCCGCAATCTTGTATCTTCTCCATCCACTTAGCGGCGTCAATCAAAGCGGTCTGTTGGTCAATTTCGTAGTTGTCGACAAGAATTTGTGCGACATCTTCCATCTCGAAATCACGACCCTGAAGCTCGTTCCACAGCAATAGGGACGATGGGTTGAGTGCAATGACGCGAGTCATATCTGCTCCAAAGCGACCATGTTTGATAATAACATTTTCGCCAGCAATCTCTCTAACTTTATACTTTTCATTTAATTTCATACCGCAAAGGTACGAAAAAAAAGGGTTGTTGATAACTTTTTTTCATTATTTTTTCAAAAAACCGCAAAAAATTCTATCTTTGCGCAAATATAATTATAATGGGTAATTATGCTGTCTATTATTTTCTACATCTATGTTCTGATTGAACTGACGCTCTTCTTTTTGCTGTCAGTTGTGGCTTTTGTTGTCTGCTTTCCGTTTGACAAACCTCGCCGTGTTGTTCACGAGCTTTCAAGGGCGATATGTATGTGTTTTTGGTGTGTGCCTCCAACTTGGAAGCGTCAAATAAAGGGTTTGGAGAATATCGACAAGTCGAAGAGCTATGTTATAGTTATCAACCATAACTCTATGGCAGATATCCTTGCCCTCTACTTTTTGCCGCTCAACTTCCGTTGGGTAAGCAAGCGAGAGGTCTTTCGTATCCCTTATATCGGTCAGCTGCTCACTCTGCACGGCGATATTGCTATTGACCGCAGCCGTGGTGCCGACTCTATGCGTAAGGTTGCAGAGCAGGGTAAGATGTGGATAGGTCGCGGTGCCTCTATTGCTATGTTCCCAGAGGGTACCCGTTCAAAGAGTGGTGAGATGGGTCGTTTTAAGCAGGGAGCCTTTGCGTTGGCTAAGGAGGCAGGCGTGGAGATTTTGCCTGTTGTGATGCACGGCACACGCACAGTGATTAAGAAGAATTTTATGGTAAATTGGCGTAATAAGCTCACAGTAAGTGTCCTGCCTGCTATCAGTGCCGAGGAGGTCGCTGCAACCGATATGCCGGAACTTATGGAGCGCACCCGAACAATGATGAGTGAAGAGTACGAAAAGATAAGGAGATAATAGATAATGGCAGAAGTACAGAAGAAAAATAGCTATGGCGACGATGCCATAAAACAGCTCACTCCGCGTGAGCATGTTCGCTGTCGTACAAGTATGTATGTCGGCACTCCTGGCGACGGCTCGGAGCGTGATGATGCCCTCTATGTGCTTGTAAAGGAGGTTATTGACAACGGTATTGACGAATTTATAATGGGCTACGGAAAGAGTATCGAGATTACCCTTGAGGATAATCGTGTGTCGGTGCGTGACTATGGTCGAGGTATTCCGCTCAACTCTTTGGATAGCGTTGTTTCGCAGATAAATACCGGAGCTAAGTATGACCAGGGCGATGACTCGGCTTTTGATAAGACCGTAGGACTGAATGGCGTGGGCGTGAAAGCGGTAAATTACCTCTCTTCGGAGTTTGTGGTTCGCTCGGTGCGTGATGGTCAGGCTCGAAAAGTTGTCTTTAGTCAAGGACTGATGCTCTCGGATGAGCGCGAGGAGGGTGTTAAGGAGAAGAATGGCACCTTTGTGTCATTTGTCCCCGACCCTGAGATATTCCCGTCATATCAATTCAATGTCGACTATATTGAGCAGATGGTGCATAACTACGCCTACCTCAATGTGGGTCTTACGCTGGTGCTCAATGGCGTGTCATATAGCTCCAAAAATGGTCTGTTAGACCTTGTGAACGACAGTATGGAGAACCAGACGATGCTCTACCCTCCAATTCATCTGTCGGATAAAAATATAGAGATTGCTATGACCCACTCTACGGGCTATGGCGAGATGTACTACACCTTTGCCAATAGCCAAAACACCTGGCAGGGTGGAACACACCAGGCGGCTTTTCGAGAGATGGTTGTCAAGACTCTCAAGGACTTTTACCGCAAGGATTATGACCCGTCGGATATCCGTACCTCTATTGTTGCGGCTATTTCGGTGCGCGTCTCTAATGCCGTCTTTGAAAATCAGGTAAAGTCGAAGTTGGGCTCTAAGGAGGTTGCTGACGGTATCTCTATGCGCCAATTTATAGGCGACTTTTTGGCTACCGAGCTCGATAACTATCTGCACCGTAACCCTGAAGTGGCGCAGGTTATTCAGCGTAAGATTGTCGAGAGTGAGAAGGAGCGTAAAGCTATGGCGGGCGTGCAGAAGAAGAGCCGCGAAGCCAATAAACGCCTGCTGCTCAACAATAAGAACCTGCGTGACTGTAAGATACACCGTGGCGATAAGAGCGAACTTGCCTCGCAGACTATGATATTCATTACCGAGGGTAACTCTGCATCGGGTTCTATTACCAAGTCGCGTAATGCCCAGACTCAGGCTGTCTTTTCACTTCGTGGAAAGCCGCTCAATACCTATGGTAAGAAGAAGGCGCAGGCTTATGTTAATGACGAGTTTAAGCATCTGCATAATGCCCTCAATATTGATGAGGATGTGGAAAATTTGCGTTATGAGAAGGTGGTTATTGCAACCGATGCCGATGTGGATGGTATGCATATCCGTATGTTGCTCTTGACATTCTTCTTGCAGTACTTCCCTGACCTTATTCGCAATGGTCATCTGTTTATTATGCAGACCCCGCTCTTCCGTGTGCGAGATAAGAAGCAAACCTTCTACTGCTACTCGGAACAGGAGCGCTTGGATGCTATCGAGAAGTGCGGAGCTAAGGCTGAGATTACCCGCTTTAAGGGTTTGGGAGAGATTTCGCCTGATGAGTTTTCGGGATTTATCGGCGAGAATATCCGCTTAGACCGCGTACGACTTACTAAGGATGACCCTGTGAGCGACCTACTTGCCTTCTATATGGGCACCAATACCTTCGACCGCCAGCACTTTATTATGGATAACCTGCGCGTTGAGGAGGATATTGTAGAGTCTCATTTGCAGATTGGCACAGGCGAGGATGAAGAGTAAAAATAGAGAGGTAATATCGTAATTTATAGAACATACCTTAATATGACTGAAGATATAGATTTGATGGATGATATGCCTGTTGGCGAGGAGAGCTCGTCCGGCAAATATGACCGTTTGATGGCGGAGCAGAGTGTGAGCCGACTGACGGGAATGTTTAAGAATTGGTTTTTGGACTACGCCTCTTATGTAATCTTAGAG
>JAZNTY010000095.1:0-9488 GCA_045592005.1 Alistipes sp.
CAGTGTGGTTAAGACGAAGGTTGAGTGAGTAACGGATACGAACGTAGAACCAACCGTCAGCAAGACCCTTCTCTACAGGGAAGGTAACCTTTGCCCAACCGTCATCGGCGGTCTTGTCATACTACTACGAGTTTTGGCTTAAGCGCGATGTGTTGCGTGTGCAGATAGGTTTAGACGGTAGATTTAACACCTCCTACTACGCTCAAGGCTATAACCCAGCGCTGTCGGTATTCTATAACCAGCGCGAGGTGCAGGTTGGAAACTACCCATATGTTGATGCCTTTGTGTCTGCAAAGTGGAAGAGAATGCGTATACTTCTTAAGTATCAGCACCTTAATAAGGGTCTGTTCGGTAATGGTGAGGCGTTCCAAATTGCCCGATACCCTCTCAATCCAGGAATGTTTAAGCTCGGAATCTCATGGGCATTCTACGACTAATAGCTAAACACTACCATATTATATATATCGCCGTAGTTATTGTCGCTATGGCTCTGATGCCACTATTCTCGCGTGGCAAGGTCTTTAATGTCGTTGAGCCAGAGCCTGAGAAGCTCCTTGTAGAGGGCGAGTATCTAATCTCTCCGTATGACCATATTTTTCGTCGCGTCTGCCGCCGCCATAATGTCGATTGGCTGCTTATGAGCGCTATAGCACACCACGAATCTCGCTTTCGCGCCGAGGTCATCTCTCCACGTGGCGCAGTGGGACTGATGCAGGTTATGCCACATATCGCCCGCCACTGGGATGTGACCGCTGAGGAGCTACTCGACCCCGCAATAAATATAGATGTGGCATGCCGACTCTATAAGTCGATGCTAAAACAACTACGCACCCCTAAATCGGCAGATGAATTTGATAGAATGGCTTTTGCCGTGGCAAGTTATAACTGTGGCGCCTCCAGAGTTATAGATGCCCGCAATCTTGCGGAGTACTACGACGAACCTAAGTATGAGTGGACTACAGTCTCTGACTATATGTTGCTGCTGAGCGATGAGGAGTTCTATAACCACGAAGCTGTTAATGGCGGCGAGTTCAAAGAGCCGCATATTACAATAGCCTATACCAATAAAGTTTTGCATACATATGCTCGCTTTAAGCGCAAGGAGTTGGCTAAGGTAGGGGAGAGAGGTTAATGCCCTTTCCCCTAGCAATTTGTAGTGCAAACTGTTAGGTGAAAAAATAACATGGTATTTGTCATATTTTCAAAATAATTTTCTTATCTTTGTAATGATTATGCGAAATTCGGATAATTGTTTCATAAAGTGTAGATAATAACAGAAAAATTATAGTTATGGCAAATGTTGTAATAATGCCTAAGCAGGGTCAATCTGTAGAGAGTTGTATCCTTACGGAGCTGAAAAAGAGAAAGGGAGATATGGTCGCCGTTGGCGATATTTTGTTTGCCTATGAGACAGACAAGGCCTCTTTTGAGGAGGAGTCAAAGTTTGAGGGTACGGTGCTGGAACTCTTCTATAATGAGGGTGACGAAGTTACTGTGCTCTCTAATGTTATGATTATTGGTGAGCCGGGAGAGAATATTGAACAATATCTTCAGGGTGACCAAAGCGTAGAGGCTCCCGCAGCTGTGCAGAGTGAGGAGGTGGCTGTGGTTGTAGAGAGTAAGGCTGAGCAACAGGTTGTTCATGCTGTTGCAACTCCTGGTTGCGGAGTATCTCCGAGGGCACGACATCTGGCACAAAAGCAGGGTATCAATGTGGCTAATCTCGCAGGTACAGGCCCTAATGGCCGAATAATTGAGCGTGATGTTGTTGCTGCAATAGAGGGCTCTGCAAAGATGACTCCACTGGCAAAGGCTATTGCGCTACAGAGTGGTGCAGTTGCTCCGCAAAAGGGTAGTGGTCTTGCTGGTACAGCGCGTGGAGTTGATATGGTTGAGGCTAAGGGTATGGCTGCAGTTGCGGAGGATAGTCAGATAAAGCCTCTGTCAAACATGCGCAAGATTATTGCAAAGGCAATGCACGCATCACTGCAGAACTCAGCACAGCTTACACACCACCTTGGCGCAGATGCTCGCCGAATTATGGAGTTGCGCAAGGCTGCTAAAAAGGCAGCCGAGGAGGGTCGCTTATCTGTAAATATCACCCTTAACGACCTTGTGTGCTTTGCAGTTATCAGGGCATTGCTTAAGTTCCCGAATGTCAATTCTCACTTCCTTGGTGACTCAATGCGCCTGTTCAACAAGGTGCATCTGGCGCTTGCTGTAGATACCGAGCGCGGACTTATGGTACCTGTGGTAAAGTGCGCTGACGATCTTACAATCGTTCAGTTGGCAGAGCGACTTAAGGAGGTTGCTGCCGCTTGTAAGAAGGGTTCTATTGATCCAGATTTGCTCTCAAGCGAGGCGGCTTCGTTTACAGTCTCTAACTTGGGAAATTATGGTGTGGAGATGTTTACGCCTGTAATTAACCTTCCACAGAGCGCAATTTTGGGTGTTAATACCATTGTCCCTCGTCCAAAGGATATTGGCGGAGGTGTATACGCCTTTGTGCCTCATATTGGACTTAGCCTAACATACGACCACCGAGCTCTTGATGGTGGCGAGGCAACAAGATTCTTAAAGCAGATAGCAATTGAGATAGAAACGCTTGATATTGAGTTTTAAAAAACAGGTAGGTTCTATAAATTAGGTCGAGACGATTTTTGAATATATTTTGAGCAGATTGCTCGGCTTGTTGATGGCGCAATAGCCTATTGAAACTGAGAAAAGGCGAGAAATATGACAAAATAGAACAAAAAGCGACCGAAATAGAATCTACAGAATAACGAAAATGCATGTTTCCTAATTTATAGAACATACCTTATGATAGATTTAGCAATTATTGGCGGTGGTCCCGCTGGATATGTAGCTGCAGAGAGAGCAGGTGCAAAGGGTCTGAAGGTGGTCCTTTTTGAGAAGAGAGAGCTTGGAGGCGTCTGCCTTAATGAGGGTTGTATCCCTACAAAGACTCTACTATATAGTGCAAAGGTCTACGATACTGCCATTCATGGTGATAAGTATGGTGTCTTTGCTGCAGATGCAACGTTTGACTTTGCGAAGATTGTAGAGCGTAAGAATCGTGTCGTTCGTAGACTTGTTGGTGGTGTCGGTGCCAAGATGAAGGCAAATGGCGTGCAGGTTGTAAAGGGTAATGCTGTGATTGAGGGCCGTAGTGCTGAGGGTATAAAGATTGTATGCAATGACGAGACATTCCTTGCTGCAAACCTTCTGATTTGTACAGGCTCGGAGGCATTCGTTCCACCAATTCCTGGTCTTAAGGAGGCGGGCGATATTATCCTTACAAACCGCGAGATTCTTGCCCTAAAGGAGCAACCACAGAGTCTGGTAGTTATCGGTGGTGGAGTTATCGGTATGGAGTTCGCAAGCTTCTATAACAGCTTAGGTACAAAGGTTACTGTTGTTGAGATGTTGCCTGAGATTTTGGGTGGCATGGATACAGAGCTGAGCGCAATGCTTCGCGGTATATATGCAAAGAAGGGCGTTGAGTTCAATCTTAGCTGTAAGGTAACAAAGATTGAGGGCAATGTTGTAACCTATGTTGATAAGGATGGCGTAGAGCACGCCGTATCGGGTGATAAGATTCTTGTCAGTGTTGGTCGTCGTGCCGTAACTACAGGCTTTGGCCTTGAGAGCCTCGGCGTAGAGTTGGAACGTGGCGGAATAAAGGTAGATAATAAGATGAGAACAAACGTTCCGGGAGTCTTTGCTGCTGGTGATGTTACAGGTTTCTCATTGCTTGCCCATACAGCTAGCCGCGAGGGTGAGGTTGTAGTGAACAATCTTACTGGCCGAGAGGATACAATGCGCTATAACGCTATTCCCGGCGTGGTATATACAAATCCGGAGATTAGCGGCGTAGGACTTACTGAGGAGAGTGCAAAGGCTAAGGGTATTGAGTACAAGATTGCTACTCTGCCTATGGCTTATGCGGGTCGCTTTGTTGCCGAGAATGAGGGTGGCAATGGAGTATGCAAGGTGCTTGTCGGCAAGAAGTACGGCGAGGTGCTGGGTGTGCATATGCTCGGTAACCCATCAAGTGAGATGATTTATGGAGCTTGTATGGCCATCGAGGCAGAGCTTACGCTACACGAGCTTGAGGAGATAGTCTTCCCTCATCCAACAGTCTCAGAGATATTTAAGGAGACAGCTTTTGCGATTGAATAACCTAAAACAGAAACTAAGATATGTCTAAACAACTATTTGTAGACCCTGTAGAGCTGCGTCAAAAGGGCGAGATAACCTTTCCGGTTATCCCTGTAAACCGGTACCAGAAGAGTGTTAGTGACGAGCTGACAGAGGGTAACTTTACTCCAGAGGAGTTGAAGAAGATTTACCGCGACATGTTTATTATCCGTGAGTTTGAGACAATGCTAAACCTTGTCAAGACTACTGGCGGATATAATGGCGTGGAGTATAACAATCCGGGTCCAGCCCACCTATCTATGGGACAGGAGGCTGCGGCTGTAGGTATGGCTTATGCACTTGATACAGACGACTTTATCTTTGGCTCACACCGTAGCCATGGCGAGATTTTGGCTAAAGGTCTGCGCTCTATAGAGATTCTTCCAGAGGCAGAGCTGCTCTCAATTATGGAGCAGTTTTGGGGTGGTGCTACGCTTGAGGTTGCTAAAAAGGGCTTCAAGGGTGGAACTACAAAGGATTTGGGTATCTGCTTCCTCCTCTATGGCGCTATGGCAGAGATTTTTGCTCGCGTAACGGGCTTTAACAAGGGCTTGGGAGGTAGTATGCACACCTTCTTCACCCCATTTGGCATCTATCCAAATAATGCGATTGTTGGTGGTAGCGGCAGCATTGCTGTAGGTGCAGCGCTCTATAAGAAGGTTAATCGTAAGAGGGGTATCGTGGTTGCCAACCTTGGCGATGGTGCCCTTGGACGTGGACCTGTTATGGAGGGTATGACATTTGCCTCTATGGACCAGTTTACACAGCTCTGGGAGGGCGATATGAAGGGTGGACTACCGGTGATGTTCAGCATTATGAACAATCAGTACGCTATGGGTGGTCAGACTCGCGGTGAGACAGAGGGTTATAACTTTGCTGCTCGTATTGCTGCAGGATTTAACGTTGATGCTATGCACGCAGAGCGTGTAGATGGTTACAATCCACTTGCAGTTATTGACGGTTTCCGTCGTAAGAAGGCGCTACTGGAGCAGAAGAAGGGTCCGGTATTGCTTGATATTGTGACATATCGTTATAGCGGTCACTCACCATCTGACGCATCGACATATCGTACACCTGAGGAGGTTAAGGCTTGGGAGGAGATTGACTGCATCAAGTGCTTCGGCAGCAAGCTTGTTGAGGCAGGTGTAGCAACAGAGGCTGAGCTTGAGCAGATTGTTACAGATATGAAGAGTGTAATCTTTGAGATGTATAAACTCGCTATTGATGAGACACTCTCTCCACGTATGGATCTTGAGACTAACAGCGAACTGCTGAGCCAGATGATGTACTCAAATGGCAGCGTAGACTCAATGAGCGATGCTACTCCGGATGTAAATCATCCGATGGAGGAGAATCCAAGAGTTAAGCAGCTGGCAACCAAGGAGCGTTTTGCCTTTGATAGCAACGGCAAGCCATTCTCAAAGATGAAGACCTTTGGTATTAAGGATGCGCTCTTTGAGGCCATTATCGACCGCTTCTATAAGGATGCTTCGCTTGTGGCATATGGTGAGGAGAACCGTGACTGGGGTGGCGCATTTGCAGTCTACAGAGGCCTTACAGAGGCTCTGCCATACCACCGCCTATTTAACTCTCCAATCTCTGAGGCTGCAATTATCGGTACAGCTATCGGTTATGCAATGTGTGGTGGTCGTGTGATACCTGAGATTATGTACTGCGACTTCTTGGGTTGCTGTGGCGATGAGGTCTTTAATCAACTTCCAAAGTGGCAGGCTATGAGTGGAAATATCCTGAAGATGCCGGTTGTTGTTCGCGTATCTGTAGGTAGTAAATATGGCGCACAGCACTCTCAAGATTGGACTTCGCTCTGTACACACATCCCAGGACTGAAGGTTGTCTTCCCTGTAACTCCATACGACGCAAAGGGACTAATGAATGCAGCCCTGCAGGGTACTGACCCAGTGATATTCTTTGAGAGCCAGAGAATCTACGACATCGGCGAGCAGTTCCATGAGGGCGGTGTTCCAAAGGATTATTATGAGATTGCTATTGGTGAACCGGATGTTAAGCGTGAGGGTAGTGACCTTACTATTCTTACTGTTGGCGCAACACTCTATCGCGCACTCAAGGCGGCAGATATATTCAAGGAGAAGTATGGTATTAACGCCGAGGTTATTGACGCCCGCTCGCTTGTGCCATTCAACTACGACAAGGTACTACAGTCTGTAAAGAAGACCGGAAAGATTATCATTGCAGGTGATGCTACCTCTCGTGGCTCATTCCTCAATGACCTTGCAGCGAACATTACAACCATGGCATTTGACTCTCTTGATGCTGCGCCAGTAGTTCTTGGTTCACGCAACTGGATAACCCCTTGTCACGAGCTTGAGGAGGCATTCTTCCCTCAGCCAGAGTGGTTTGTAGATGCATATCACGAGAAGATTGCTCCAATTGCCGGTTATGTGGCTAAGACAAACATGACCGATGCGGAGATGGCTCGTCGTGCAAAAGAGGGTGTTTAATTATTGCTTGTAGAGATGAACTATTTAGAGCAACTTGTAGCTATATCACGTAAATATGGCTCAGATAGCCGATTTGTGATTGCGGGAGGCGGCAACACCTCCTTCAAGACCGAGGATAGACTCTATGTTAAGGCGAGTGGCCACTCTTTGGGTACTATTACCGAGGAGGGCTTTGCAGTGTTAGACAGAGAGAAGCTAAACTTTATTGCAACAAAGCAGTATAGCGACAACTCTATAGAGCGCGAGGCTCAGGCGGCTGCCGACCTTCTGGCGGCATGTGTGTCGGTGGGTGGTAAGCCATCAGTGGAGACCCTTCTGCACAATGTTCTCAGCTCTCGCTTTGTGGTGCACCTACATCCGACAGTTATCAATGGCCTTACGTCGAGCAATAATGTCGAGGCTGAGACGTTACGCCTTTTTGGGAACAGTGTGATATATGTACCATATGCAGACCCTGGCTATCCACTCTATAAGAGTGTGGCAGCAGCTGTTGAGGGCTATGTGGCACAATATGGCATAGAACCTAAGGCTATAATGTTGCAGAATCATGGCGTCTTTGTCGGTGCAGATACTACTGAACAGATTGAGAGTATATACAATGAGCTGGTGGCAACAATAGAGGGCAGTATAACCATGCCTCTACCAGAGGGCGAGGCGGAGCAGAGTTTCTCAGTTAGCGAGGTTGTGCCTGCAATAAGGATGATGGCAAGCCAGGGTGACGATATAAAGACTCTGCGCGTGGTAAATAACCCCCTTGTGGAGTGGTTTGCTCAGGATGAGGAGCACTTTGCCAAGGTTGCAAAGCCATTCTCTCCAGACTCAATAATCTACTGCAGGTCAAAGTATATCTACATCGCTGCTGCAACTAAGGAGGAGGTTTTAAGCCAAGCGGAGCAGAAAATTGCTGACTATATATCTCAGAACGGATATGCTCCGAAGGTGATAGTTGTCAAGGGTTTAGGTCTTATAACAATTGGTGAGAATGCCAAGGATTGCGCCAATACAGAGGATGTATACCTTGATGTGATGAAGGTGAGCTATCTTGCCCAGTCCTTTGGTGGCGAGCATCAGATGACAGCAGAGCAGATTCACTTTGTCGATAACTGGGAGGCGCATCGTCCAAATATGAAGGCTCTGAACTTCGGCCGTGTGCCAAATAAGGTCTTTATTATCACTGGTGCGGCGCAGGGTTTTGGTCAGGGTATTGCTAAGTGCCTAATTGCTCAGGGCGCAAACATTGTCGTTGCGGACCTTAATGAGAAGACTGGAGTTCAGACAGTGGCAGAGCTAAATGGTGCAGCAAAGGCAAATAGAGCAATATTTGTCAAGTGCGATATTACAGATGAAGATAGCCTTAACAACCTAATTAATAGCACTGTGGCTGCCTTTGGAGGAGTTGATGTCTTTGTCAGCAATGCGGGCATTGCGCGCGCTGGAGGCCTTGACGCAATGACCGTTGAGGTGTTTGAACTGATGACAAAGGTAAACTATCAGGCATACTTCCTCTCAACTAAAGCAGCAAGTGGTGTGATGAAGCTGCAGAATCGTTACCGCGAGGATAATTACGGCGATATAATCCAGATTAACTCTAAGAGTGGTCTGAGAGGTTCAAAGGCCAACTTTGCCTATGCAGGTAGTAAATTTGGTGGTATTGGTCTTACACAGTCCTTTGCTCTTGAACTTGCTCCATATCGCATAAAGGTAAACTCAATTTGCCCAGGCAACTACTACGACGGTCCGCTGTGGAGCGACCCGGAGAAGGGGCTATTCTTACAGTTCCTCAACGCAGGTAAAGTTCCTGGTGCCAAGACAATTGAGGATGTAAGGGAGTACTACATATCTCAATCACCGATGCGTAAGGGTTGCGCTCCGGAGGATGTATGTAAGGCGGTACTATATCTTATAGAGCAGACCTGCGAGACTGGTCAGGCGCTTCCTATCTCAGGCGGTCAGGTAATGCTCAACTAGTGATGAGGATTATTGTAAGCAATAGCAGAAATGCAGCAGAAAATCTGGCTCTGGAGCAACAACTGCTCTTAGAGCTAGAATCTGTTGTATTGCTATATGTAAATGATAAAAGCGTCATTGTGGGCCGTAATCAAACTATTGAGGCGGAGGTTGATTGTGCCTACTGCAAAAGCCACGGCATTGATGTTGTGCGCCGAGAATCGGGCGGTGGGGCGGTCTATCATGATTGCGGTAATGTGAATTATGCGTTCATTGTCGATGCTGGCAAAAATCCCCTGGATAGAGATTACACAGAGCCTATCGTTTGGGCGCTTAGGGAGTTGGGTGTAGATGCTGTAGCTGGTCGCCGTGGCGAAATTTTGGTCGGTGGCGCAAAAGTCTCCGGTAGCGCAAGCATGGTTAAGCGTAGCAGGGTGCTCTTTCATGGAACTCTGCTCTTTGATTCCGATTTGCAGATGCTCGATAAGGCGCTGCGAGGTGATGAATCTCTGCGCGGAAAAGGTGTTAAATCTGTCAGAAGCACTGTGTGCAATCTTAAACCCCTACTGCCCAATGTGCCAGACATCTCACACTTCATCACAGAGTTGTTCTCGCTCCTAAAGAGATACTATGATATGAAATAATGGTGGGGATTGGCTACTGCGCTTGCTATTGCTCGCCGCGGGGCCTTCACAAAGAGAGTCAGCAAGAGGGCTACCGCCCTTCCTTTGTTTAGAGCATCTATTGCTGCAAATGAACTTGCACATAGATGCTTTAAAACAAAAAAAAGGTGTCGTTTGACACCTTCTTGCTGACTTTCTTTGTAGTGGATAGGGGATTCGAACAAGTCGGATCGTAGCC
>JAZNTY010000096.1:0-5352 GCA_045592005.1 Alistipes sp.
TAGCATCACAAACAAGGTCTGTGTTGAGTGCCTCAAGGATAGTCTTACCTGGAAGAATTTCAGAAGCCATAGCTGCTGAGTGAGTCATACCAGAGCAACCGATAGTCTCAACGAGTGCCTCCTGGATGATACCATCCTTAACATTGAGGGTCAGCTTACAAGCACCCTGCTGAGGTGCACACCAACCGATACCGTGAGTAAGACCAGAAATGTCCTTAATCTCCTTGGCGCGAACCCACTTGCCCTCCTCAGGAATTGGAGCGGACTCGTGATTTGCACCCTTCTTTACGCAGCACATCTGCTGCACTTCGTGTGAATAAATCATAGAGTTTGTATTATTAAAAAATGTTTCAAATTAATGTTTGCACACAATCCAAGGCAAAGGTAATAAAAAAAGTAAGAAATTAAAAGCATATAGCCAAACTTTTACTTTTTATTCTCTTTTTAGTGCCATAATTTACCTTTAAGCACTATATGTGCCACCAATGGCGTATTATAGGCGTAATTAAAAAACTCAAAGGACGGCATTGGTTTAGTGATAAAAAAGTTGGCGACCTTACCCTTTGTTATCGAGCCATAGTTTTCGGCAATACCCATAGCCGCGGCACCATTGAGGGTTGCAGCCCACAGAGCCTCTGTAGGAGTCATTCTCATACGGATAGCAGCCAACGAGGTTACAAAACGCATATTTCCGGAGGGCGAAGAACCCGGATTATAGTCCGAAGCCAAAGCTACGGCAAGTCCCGCATCAATCATAGCTCGTGCCGGAGGGTAATTCATCCCCAAAAAGAAGGCTGCTCCAGGTAGTAGTGTAGGCATTGTCACAGAGCCTTTCAGCGCCTCTATTTCAGCCTCAGCCGAGCTTTCAAGGTGGTCAACAGAGAGTGCTCCCTCTGCTACACCGAGCTGCACACCGCCAGAGTAGTCAAGTTCATTGGCGTGAATTTTAGCACCCATACCATACTCTGCGCCACGACGCATAATTTGGCGAGTCTGCTCCACAGTAAAGAACCCTCTATCGCAGAACACATCGACAAACTCAGCCAACCCCTCGGCAGCTACAGCAGGTATCATCACATCGCACACATAATCTACATACTCCTGCTCACGCCCTTTATAATCGGCAGGGACAGCGTGCGCCCCAAGAAAGGTTGCTTTAACCTGTATAGGCATTGTGTCCGCTATACGACGAATAACGCGCAACATCTTAAGTTCATCCTCAAGATTAAGCCCATAGCCAGACTTTATCTCCACTGCGCCGGTACCCATAGCAATAATCTCCCTCACTCGCTCTACAGCTTGTTCATAGAGTTCCTCTTCTGTAGTATTATGCAGACGAGCTGCCGAGTTGAGTATACCGCCTCCTCGCTGTGCTATTTGCTCATAGCTCAAGCCATGAATTTTATCCAAAAACTCCTGCTCACGACTACCGGCATAGACAATATGGGTATGCGAGTCACAATACGATGGCATAAGCACACCTCCCTCGGCATCCAGAACATCATAGCCCTCAAAGTCGGGGCAGCTATCCATAGTTCCGAAGTCGGTAATCACTCCATCTTGAGCGCTAAGCCAACCATTTTCCAACCGCTCCATACTATCCATATCCGCGCCGCAGATACGGTTACGCTTAGCATGGTCTATTCCAACAATAGTACCAACATTTACAACGAGTAAAGACATCAGTTATTCTGCAAAAAGTTTACAGAGGCATCTATAAGGGTATACATAACTCTGTCGTTATCAATATAAGGGACCACTTTGCGGTATCGTTCCACAAATTGCTCAACAGCATCCGATGACTTCAACGGACGACGAAACTCAAGAGCCTGAGCCGCATTAAACAACTCTATAGCCAAAACACGCTCTGTATTATCCACTACGCGAGCAAGTTTTGTTGCCGCATTAGAGCCCATACTTACATGGTCCTCCTGGCTCTGCGATGAAGGTATTGAGTCTACAGAGGCAGGCATACACAGTCCCTTATTTTGGCTCACTATAGAGGCTGCCGTATATTGCGGTATCATAAATCCACTATTAAGACCCGGCGCCGCAACAAGGAATGAAGGCAGACCGCGACTGCCCGATATCAAGCGATATGTTCTTCGCTCGGAGATATTGGCAAGCTCAGCTACAGCTATTGCCAAAAAGTCCATTACCAATGCTATCGGCTGACCGTGGAAGTTACCGGCACTAACGACCATATCCTGCTCCGGAAATATTGTCGGATTATCCGTAACACTATTTATCTCGGTCTCTAAGACTGTCGCCACATAGGATATCGTATCTTTCGAAGCACCATGTACTTGAGGTATACATCGGAAAGAGTATGGGTCCTGCACATGAGCCTTTGGCTGAGCCAATATCTGGCTACCCTCAAGCAGGTGTCGCATATTTCGTGCCGTTTCCAACTGACCACGATGGCTGCGGACAATATGGACAGGGTCACAGAAAGGCTCGATACGACCATCAAAGGCATCAAGCGATACGGCGGCTATTTTATCAGCCTGACGACTCAGGCGCATAGCCTTAAGTAGCGACCAAACACCGTATGCGCTCATAAACTGAGTACCATTATGCAGAGCTAAGCCCTCCTTTGACCGCAGGTTAATAGGTTCCCAACCGAACTGCTCTAACACCTCAGCAGCATCAAGCACAAGACCGTCAACTTCAACTTCGCCCATACCGAGCAGAGGCAATGAGAGGTGTGCAAGAGGTGCTAAATCGCCCGACGCTCCCAACGAGCCTTGCTGAAAGACAATCGGAAGCACATCATTATTATAGAAGTCGACAAGGCGCTGAACGGTAACAAGTTGCACTCCTGAATGACCATAGCTGAGCGACTGAATTTTGAGCAACAACATCAATTTGACAATTTGACTTGGCACTCTGCTACCCGTACCGCAAGCGTGAGACATTACAAGGTTTTTTTGCAATGTACCGAGCTCGTCTGCACTGATACTGATATTACACAACGAGCCAAAGCCTGTAGTTATACCATAGATAGGTTCACTCTGGTTCTGCATCTTTTTATCAAGATACTCGCGGCAGCGAACTATCCTCGCCTCAGCATCTTTACTCAGGGCTATAGGTATATGGTTGTCAATAATTTCGCCCACACGCTCAATGGTAAGGCGCTCGGTTGATATGTAATGTATTTCCATTATTTTAGTGCATTTTTAATTAGGTTTTCATCAGCAAAATTTGGCAGTGTAACAACAAGTCCAGCTGTGCGCTCCATCTCCCTGCGGATGGTAGCTATAGCCCCCTCGTTCCTTGCCCAACTGCGGCGAGCGATACCGTTGTTCACATCCCAAAGCAGCATCTCTCGAATATGGCGTGAAGAGTCCTGTGAGCCATCTATGACCATACCAAAACCACCATTTATAACCTCGCCCCAGCCTACACCTCCTCCATTGTGAATAGAGACCCAGGTAGCTCCACGGAAGCTATCGCCAATAACATTATGCACAGCCATATCGGCAGTAAGATTTGAGCCGTCGTAGATATTTGAAGTTTCACGATATGGCGAGTCGGTACCCGACACATCGTGATGGTCGCGACCCAACACCACAGGTGCGGATATTTCGCCAGAAGCAATAGCCTGATTAAAAGCCTCGGCAATCTTCATTCGTCCCTGACAGTCAGCATAGAGTATACGAGCCTGAGAGCCTACAACAAGGCGGTTTTTAGCTGCCTCAACTATCCAATGTATATTATCCTCCAGCTGTCCTACGATATCAGCAGGGGCACTTTTGGCTATATCTCTTAACACTTGAGCCGCAATACGGTCTGTAACAGCCAAATCCTCAGCCTTGCCCGATGTGCACACCCAACGGAATGGACCAAAGCCGTAGTCAAAGAACATTGGTCCCATAATATCCTGAACATAAGATGGATAACGGAAGCCGCCCTGCTGATTTAGCACATCAGCACCGGCTCTTGAGCACTCTAACAAAAAGGCGTTGCCATAGTCAAAGAAATACATCCCCTGTTCAGTTAAACGAGCTATAGCGGCAGCCTGGCGGCGCAGAGAGTGTTGCACAGCCTCCTTAAAGTGCTCCGGTTCCTCCGCCATCATACGATTTGACTCCTCATAACTATATCCCACAGGATAGTAACCTCCAGCCCACGGGTTGTGCAACGATGTTTGGTCTGAGCCGAGGTCTACAGCAATATTTTCGTCAGCAAGTCGTTCCCACAAATCGACAACATTACCCACATAAGCAAGCGAAACAACCTCTTTTGCTGCCACAGCCCCCTTGATGCGCGGGATAAGTTCGTCTAACGAATAGTGAAGTTCATCAACCCAACCCTGAGCATGGCGCTTTTCCGCCGCCTTAGGGTTGATTTCTGCCACAACGCTAACCACCTGCGAGATATTTCCTGCCTTAGGCTGAGCACCCGACATACCTCCTAAACCTGAAGAGATAAACAACATTCCGCGAGCATCACTCTGACCAGGCTTAAAGCGTTTGCGAGCGGCATTCATCACAGTAATAGTTGTGCCATGAACAATACCCTGCGGACCAATATACATATACGAGCCCGCCGTCATCTGCCCATATTGCGACACACCTAAGGCATTTAGACGCTCCCAATCATCCGGTTTAGAGTAGTTCGGTATAACCATACCGTTGGTTACAATGACCCTCGGAGCATCCGGATGTGACGGAAACAGACCAAGAGGATGTCCAGAGTACATCACAAGCGTCTGACTGTCAGTCATCTGACTGAGGTACTTCATCGTCAGGCGATATTGTGCCCAATTTTGAAATACTGCGCCATTGCCGCCATATGTTATCAATTCATGTGGATGTTGAGCCACAGCCTTATCCAGATTGTTCTGTATCATCAACATAATAGCCGCTGCCTGACGACAACGCGCCGGATATTGCTCTATAGGGCGGGCATACATCTCATACTCCGGACGAAAACGATACATATATATACGCCCATACTTACGAAGCTCCTCAGCAAACTCAGGTGCCAGAACAGCATGATGCTTAGGGTCAAAGTATCGCAAGGCATTTTTTAGCGCAAGCTCCTTCTGCTTTGCTGTAAGGATATCCTTACGCTTAGGGGCGTGGTTTATAGTTGTATCATAAGGTTTGGGCATTGGCAGAGTATCCGGAATACCCGCACAAATACTATCCTGAAACTCTTTGAGTGTCATAATTATCCTATTTTCTGATTTACAATATTCAACACCTCTGCCTCTAAAGCTACCGCCTGAGCAGCAATATCGGCAGCCTGAGCCACAAGGCTATCCGCCACTTGACGGTCCTTAAGCCCTGCGGCGTTAATCTTAACATTCAGTTGAGCGCCCAAAACAGCACTGCGAGCTGCAAG
>JAZNTY010000097.1:0-4724 GCA_045592005.1 Alistipes sp.
AACTGACGAACATCTGTCCAGTTGCGAGTACCAGAGATAGGGCATACCACCTCGCAGTCGATGATAATCTGCTTTAGCTCAGCAAGGTCGTTCTTGTCCAACGCCTCAACAAAGCGAGCGTGAACAGCGTCGCGCTTAGCAGCAATCTCTGTTACGCGAGGAGATGTAGCGCGATACTGCGCCTCGTCAAAAGCCTCACCAAAGCGCTTGCGAGCCTTGTCAACCTCCTTCTGTATCTTCTCATCCTGCTTTGCCATCCACTCCTCAATAAGCACATCGGCACGATAGCCCTTTTTAGAGTCTTTGTTGTCAATAAGTGGGTCGTTGAAGGCTGCCACATGACCTGAAGCCTCCCAAGTCTTTGGGTGCATAAAGATAGCAGCATCAATGCCGACGATATTCTCGTGCAGCTTAACCATAGAGTCCCACCAATAGCGCTTGATGTTATTCTTCAGCTCAACGCCATTCTGACCATAGTCATATACAGCGCCAAGACCGTCATAAATCTCGCTTGAAGGGAATATGAAACCATACTCCTTGCAGTGAGCAATCAACTTTTTGAAGAGTTCTTCCTGTGTCATAATTTATATCTTGTTATTTGTATTAAATTCTAAACTGCAAAGATACGAAAAAAAAGAGATACCATAGGTATTTATCTCCTATTTTTTACCTAATCGAGTAGTCCGTGTGCTTTGAAGGAGTAGAAGTCGTCCTGAGTGATGATAATATGGTCAAGTAGTGTTATGTCAAATAGCTCAGTAGCCTCACAAAGGCGGGAGGTCATCTCTCTATCTTCGCGGCTCGGCTCTGCTGTACCTGAGGGGTGGTTGTGCGCTAAGATTATGCGTGCAGCCAAAAGCTCTAATGCGCGCTTTACAATTAGTTTGTGGTCTATAACGGTTGCCTGCAAACCGCCCTGGCTAACCTTCATCTTATCCAAAATCTTAGAGGAGGATGTTAAGAAGATTGCCCAACACTCCTCGTGATGTATGTTCGCAAAGAGAGGACGCAGAACCCTTACGGCATCGTTGTCGCTCAGTATCTGCTCAATATCTCCACTTTTACTCTGTTCTAAGCGACGACCTAACTCTGCTGAGGCAGCAATCTTTGTAGCGCGACTAAGACCCATTCCCTCAACCATTCTTAGGCGCGAAAGGTCGTGACGAACCAGCTCGGAGAGTTCGTTGTTTTGAGCTATGCGCTGCCCAAGCTCGATGTTGTCGACAACTATCGAGAGTAACTCCTGAGTGGTTAGTGCAGCTGCTCCGTAGAGCAAAATCTTCTCTTGCAGAGTTCTCATTACTCTAATGGTCCTAAAATCTCAGATATGACAAAGGTGCTACCTCCAATAAATAGTAGGTCTTGCTCACTCATCAACTTCTGGGCATACTCCATAGCCTGTTTAACATCTGGCATACACTCAAACTGCAAGCCCAAAGAGGTGGCTATTAGACCTATCTGCTCACAATCGGCTGCTCGGCGAGAGTCTGCCTGAGTAAAGATATAGTGGGCATCCTTCGGCATAAGGGAGAGCATAGCTGCAATATCCTTGTCTTTGCAGAACCCCATTACGCAGAATAGACGCTTATGGGGTGTGTGGCTAAGCTGTGCGGCAACCTTCTCTATACCGTGTGCATTGTGCGCCGCATCGCAAATAATATACGGTTCGGTGGAGAGCACCTGCCAGCGACCGCTAAAGCCTGTTGTGCTAACCGTCTCTCGCAGACCCTCAACAAAGGCACGACGACTGATAGAGAGGGGTGTGTTTTCGTGCAGATAGTCCGCTATGGCACATACAGTAGCCAAGTTCTGACGCTGATACTCGCCCAATAGAGGTATACGCAGAGTATACTGTTGGTTATCGCGTGTGCGTATCATATCAAAGACCTGCCACTTGCCTTCGCTATGCTGTCGCTTGCACTCAAACTGCTCGCCGGCGTAGATGACCTCTGAGCGCAGGTCGGATGCAATATCCTCAATAACAAGATTATACGCGCTGCACTTCTCGCCCATAATTACGGGTATTGATTTCTTTATAATACCACCCTTTTCGCGGGCTATTTTAGGTAACGAGTCGCCTAAAAACTCAGTATGCTCAAGACCAACATTGGTAATTACACTCACAGCTGGAATAACTATATTTGTGGCATCCAATCTGCCTCCCAAGCCTGTCTCTATTACAGCAACCTCAACATCGTTTTGTGCAAAGTAGTCAAAGGCAAGAGCTGTAGTCATCTCAAAAAACGACAGTTCGCACTCCTCCATATCTTTGCGATACTTGCCAACAAAGTTAACCACCTTCTGCTTAGATATCATCTCGCCATTTATACGAATACGCTGGCGAAAATCCGATATATGTGGCGAGGTGTATAACCCTACCTGATATCCCGCCTGCTGAAGCACCGATGCAAGCATATTGGATACCGACCCCTTACCGTTAGTGCCGGCAATATGGATGACAAAAAAGTTGCGCTGAGGATTACCAATCTTACGGCAAAACTCGCTTACGCGCTCCAGCCCTGGCTTATAAGCTAAGGCGCCTACCTGCTGAAACGAGGGTAGACTATTGAACAGATAATCTATTGTTTGTGCGTAGTTCATATTTTAATCGAGATAAAATTTCTTTTTTGATAGTATAGCCACTGTGTATAAGATACATAACAGTGCAATATAAAGACTCAGCCTGCCTAAATAGTCACCATAGCGGGTATATAGCGTCTGCTGGTCGTTTAGACACATTGTTGCGCTGAGTGTGCCTAATTTGTCCCATCCTAAGCTGTCGACAACATCGCCACGAAGGTTGATAAAGCCCGATATGCCTGTGTTGGCACTACGAATAACATCGCGGCGGTGCTCAATAGCCCTTAGACGACAGAAGGCAAAGAGATATCGGTAGCCCGGAGTGTCGCCCCACCAGCCATCGTTGGATACAACACCAAAAATCTGCGCTCCATTGCGGACAAATTCGCCCATATAGTTGCCATAAAGCGCTTCATAGCATATTGCCGGAGCTATCTTTATACCATTGTGGGTAAATGGCTCAGCTTTGGTGCCTATACCTAACTGTCCGGCTGTGCCGCCTAAGTCGACCTCAAAAAGACCACCCGCACGAAACCATGCCGGCAGGGTCTCTACGCCAATGACTAACTTGCTTTTGTTGTGTATAGGAATACCCTTCTCCCTCTGAGCTGTGATGCCTATCGAGGAGTTGAAAATATCATAATATATTCCACCTGCCGAGCGACGGTTGGTGTCACTTTTACGAACACGATGGTACGGCATCATACTCTCAGTGCCTGTGATGACCATTGCCGGATGTTTGTCTAAGTAGAGCTGTGAACAGATGCTCTGCACTATGCG
This sequence comes from Alistipes sp., assembly GCA_045592005.1. Taxonomy (GTDB): domain Bacteria; phylum Bacteroidota; class Bacteroidia; order Bacteroidales; family Rikenellaceae; genus Alistipes. The sequence goes on from JAZNTY010000097.1 coordinate 3,361, forward strand.
GGTGTTAGCCACAAAGCGCTCGTTGACACATACACCAAGAGATGTCTCTGGCATAAGAATAAATTGACTCTGTTTAGGCGACTGCTTGAGTAGAGATATAAGCCTCTTCTGCTGCTCCATAACGCTGCCGCTAAATTTGGTATAACAGTCTACATTTGGCTGAATAACCGTTGCTGGCACTGTAGTAAGAGTGTTATATCGTTCTGCTTTAGGGCTGTATAAGGAGTATAGCACTAATGATAATACCATAGGACAGACGATGCCTGCCACTGCTGCAACCCATTTGCCAACTTTTTGGGAACTTAACGCCTCAAAAAGTAGAATGTTGGTTACTAAAACCCATATAGAACCACCTAATACGCCCGTATACTCATACCACTGCACTACCCAAGTGTCAAATGCAAAACCGGCACCTAAGGTTAGCCACGGAAACGATAACGCCGGCGCTTGAATGTATATATACTCGCAACCTACCCATGCAGTCACAAAGAGAGTGTAGGCTACAGCCTTGTTCATACGCTTAGAGATTATATGAAAGAGCATTATCGGCAAGAGTGCCCACCACGAACCGATTATTGTCGCCGCTATAGTACCTATCGCCGCAGCATTCCATACCCACCAAACCGTTGATAGATGCCAAACAACAAATATTGCCACCGCCCATAACATAAATCGCCATGACCCGCGCCATGACCCGTCAAAGCTGCTGCTTATAAACAGAATTGGCACCAGCGCTGCTAAAAGTGTTAAACCGCTCACTTGCCACCAGCCACATCCTAATAACACCACTGATATCAAAGCTAATATCGCTCGCTCTCTGTTTCCAATATCTGCTCTAAAAAGACTCTTCATATACCGTATAACTAAGTTATCATTTAATAGCGACAAAGATACTAAAATTTTATCATTTTGTTATTACTATTAGCGATAAACTATAGTTGGCTTGCTTGTATAACGCATCAGTCATATAACCCTGACCGCGTTAGCGGTCTGCTCGCAACAATATTCCATAAGTACAAAAAAGAGAAGTCCAAAAGAACTTCTCTACAGTACCCAGAGCCGTGTTTGAAATGTGAAATAGTGCCAAATTTGGCAACTCCGCTTACAGGTGCTTGTGGCGAGGTTATAGTGTTGTAATGCAATACTTTGTATATTGCAAAAAAGTCTTTCAAACTTTTTCACAAAATTGCATTTTTCTACAAATAGGTTGCCAAAAAGTTAGGAAAATTGGCAACCTTTCATTATCTTTGTAGTGCGTTATTGATAATAAATATAAGTTTTACACTATGAAGATTACTACAACACTATCCGCAAAGACGGATAAACACACTCAAAAGAGTGAAATCCTGCTCCGTTTAATTGTG
>JAZNTY010000098.1:0-14676 GCA_045592005.1 Alistipes sp.
GAATTATTATATACTTATTCATAGCTGCTTAGAATACAAGGGTTACACCAATGTTATAAACTCTGTTGTTAGGATAATTTGCTGCACCTGTCTGCAAATCTGGGTCCCACAACTTAAATGGAGAGAAGGTCAAGAGGTTCATTCCCGACAGATAAATTCTCAGACGGTCGATATGAGCCTTAGACATAATACGCTTAGGAAGGGTATAACCAATCTCAGCATTCTTCAGACGGATATAGCGTCCGTCAACCATCCAATAGGTTGAAGTCTGATTGTTATTGCTGTTGGTACCAATAGAGAGGCGTGGATACTTCGCATCACGGTTATTCTCTGTCCAATAGTTACCATAGAGGTCTGAGAATACATTTGAGTGACGCGACTTAGTTGCGCTAAATGGCTGAGTGTAGGTATTATTGATAAAGAAGTTAACATTATCAACACCCTGGAAGAATACCGACACATCAAAGCCCTTCCAACGAACCGAAGCACCAAAACCGTAAGAGATTTCAGGCACATTAGGGAAACCGATAGCCTTCTTATCGTAGTCGTTTACAACGCCGTCACCGTTGATATCAATATAGCGGATATCGCCCGGCTTAACCTCGCCAAATTGTTGCTGTGGCCAAGCGTCAATCTCCTCCTGGCTCTGGAACAGACCATCTGCAATAAGACCAAATGTCTGCCAATTTGACTGACCGATACGGTTCTGGTAGAGATACTCCCAATCAGGCTGGTCGTTATCCAAAATGGTGTTATGTGCATAGGTAAAGTTTGCACGAGCGGTAACATCTACCTGACCAAACTTCTGGTGATACTCGATAGAGGCATCAAAACCCTCATTACGCATCTTACCAACATTGATATAAGGTTTATTGGTCAAACCTGCAATCTCAGGGATAGAGGATGCCTGAAGGAAGATACCACTACGATTATCCTTAAAGTAGTCCATCTGAACCTTGAGCTTACCAAACAACGAGAGGTCTAAGCCAACATTAAGCTTACGAACAGTCTCCCAGCCTACATTTGGATTTGGGTAGTCGCCTAAGCGCAGACCGGTATAAGCGGTATTTGCACTACCGAAGTAGTAGGTATAGCCGTTCTCGATAGTCTCAAGGTAGATAAAACGGCGGTCACCACCAATCTGGTCATTACCTACAAGACCATAAGAGACCTTAAATTTGAGCATATCAACAACCTCCTTAGCCTTCTCGAAGAATGGTTCCTCAGAGATTGCCCAACCAGCTGCCACTGAAGGGAAGAAACCGAAGCGGTTGCCTGGAGAGAAGTTCTCAGAGCCGTTGTAACCGAAGTTAGCCTCCACGAAGTATCGGTTGTCAAAGTCGTAAGTTACACGACCTGCAATACCCTGGTTACGATAAGGGAGGAACTTGTCAGAGTCGGTCTCGGTGGTATTGATATAGTTCTTTTGCGAGTGCTGATAGAGAAGCAATGCGCCTACAGAGTGACGACCAAAGGTGCGAGCATAGTTTATCTGAGCCTCCAAATATACTGTACGGCGGCTATTGCTTGACTTACTCAAGCTAAGGCTCTCTTGACCCACAACAGTCTCAGTTTTGATAAGGTTGCCCTCATCGTCACGACCAGAAGCAATCCATTGCTGAGGAGTCTTGGTTCGAGCAACATGCTGGTAGTTCATAGCATCGAAAGCGAACTTAACATTAGCCGTAAGACCCTTAGTAATCCAATTGCTGAAGTCCTGCTGAAGGTTGATAGTTGAAGTTGCTGTGTTGTAGAACTTCTCACGATAACCCATTTGAGTAAGGAGCACATAAGGGTTGGCGCCATCGTTATCTGCTGGACCTGACAGAGTACCATCCGAGTAGAAGAGCGGATATGCATTTGGAGCAGTATTGATAGTGTAGTTCCAAATATCGCCAGCATCGCCACCAGGTTCATTCTTGCGCTCAAAAGAGGTTGCAAGGTTGATATTGAGTTTGGTATACTTAAACACCTGCACATCAACATTTGAGCGGAAGTTATAACGACGATAGTAGAGTGAAGTATCGTAGTTCTTCATATTATCTACCGCAAACAGACCTGCTTCGTTATAGAAAGCACCTGAGATATAGTACTTAGCGATATCTCCACCACCGCTAACGGAGACATTAATCTTCTCATTCCAGGTCTGGTCCTTATATAGTGTATTGAGCCAATCTACATTAGGGAATAGGTCCTGATCTACGCCTGTACGATACTTCTCGATAGTCTCAGGCGAGTAAATCATCGAACCGGCAGCCTCATTATACATCTCAGCAAACTGAACACCGTTGAGCATCTGAGGTGTCTTTGTAGGGCTAACCAAACCCGACTCCATAGAGAGCGATACTTTTGGTTTGCCGGCATCTCCACTACGGGTGGTTATCATTACAACACCATTTGCACCGCGCACACCATAGATAGCAGTCGCAGATGCATCCTTAAGGATACTCATCTCCTTAATATCATCCACATTAACAAGGTCCATATCACGCTCAATACCGTCCACCAAAATCAGTGGGGTCTTGCTCTCTCCAAAGGTGGAGATACCGCGGATCCAGAATGTAGAACCGGCGCCAGGCTCACCAGAGCGCTGTACTGAAACAACACCTGCGAGCTGACCTGCAATATTACCGGACAACTTTGCCACAGGAGCCTTCAAATCGTCAAGAGCCACTGAAGAGATTGCTCCCACAATACTTGCCTTCTTCTGAGTACCATAGCCGACAACAACCACATCCTCTAATTGGGTAGCAGACTGCTTGAGACGGATAGTAATGTGTGACTCTATATCGCGTACAGGCATCTCAACCTCCTGATAACCGATAAATGAGACAGCGATAACAGCCAGCGAGTTATCACACTTGAGGCTGAAGTTACCGTCCAAATCTGCCGATGTTCCTGAAGTAGAGTCCTTAACCCATACTGAAGCACCGATAATCGGAGCACCGGTCTGGTCGTCCACAACCTGACCTGTAATTACACGCTCAGCATTTTGGCGAGAGGTTACTGAAGCCTGCTGAGTGCTCTTTTTCTGTGGAAGGAGAACAATGTCATTCTGCTGAATAACATAAGTTACCTCCTTGCCTGCAAGAGCTGTTTTGAGCAACTGCTCTACTGTTTGCGCACCTGCAGGTGCTGAGATTGAGATATCGTTTGGAAGGTTACCCGACCATGAGAAGCGATAGTTGCTCCCCGCCTCAATCTTCTCAATGAGTTGTTTTAATGTTGTAGCACCAGAGGCATCAATCCGTGGCGCATTTTGTGCGCTGAGGGTCGATACAGAAATGCTCAACATAAGGCATACGATTGCTAATCGTAGCCCCAAATCAAGTAGATTTCGTTTCATAAGCATTTTATTTGGTAGTATTATGTTGTATATTCTATAATTATGTCACTTTGGGTCTATTTCCTGTCAATAATTATTGCATCTCCGTCACGACGATATGAGGTACCGGTGGTCAGAGTGATAACATTGAGTGTGTGGTCAAGGGTATTAGAGCGGTCAACAGTACCTGAGAACTTGATATCCTCAGTGCGGGCATCGTTAAAGGAGATGCGGCAGTTGTAAATCTGCTCCAAAGAGTTAACAACAATACCCAACGGTTCCATATCAAAATAGCGCTGACCAAAAACCTCCAACTCGGCATCTACATCCACAATATTTACGCGGCGGCTACCCTTGTTGTAAACGACCTTCTGGTTAGGCTTGAGCGCTACATTGTGACTTGAAGTTGAGAAATCTATGGCACCCTGAATAAGCACCGCCTCAATATTGGAACAGTCGGCATACGCCTTAAAGTTAAATTTTGTACCCTTAACAGCAATCTGAGCACCCTTGGCTTTAACCACAAATGGCACACCGGTCATCTTAACCACATCAAAAATAGCCTCGCCATCGAGTTTAACCTCTCTATGCTTGGCAAACTTAGAGTTGAAGCTGATTGTAGAGTTTGCCTTTAGCACTACTGTTGAGCGGTCCGGAAGCACAATGGTCTTATTCTCCATACCGTCGGCACTAATCTCGCACATCTCGGTTCTTGAATTGGTCATATAGAGCGCACCCCCACCGACAAAAATACCGAGCAGCACCACTGCCGCATAACGCATAAAGCGACCCAACAGGTGCTTGTTTTTACGCTGACGCTCCTTTGCTGCAATACGCTGCTTAAATTCATTCAAACTCTTCTGAGCATCCACATCCTTTACCGCCAAACTTATATCATAGAGTTTAACCACATAGTAAAGTTGCTCTAACTGCTGACGATTTTGCTCAGAGGCGGCATACCACTCCTCTACCTGAGCCATCTGCTCGGCAGGAAGTTTTGCGTCGATAAAGTCGACCAACATAGCCTCTGTAATCTCAATTTGTTCTACCATACAATATACTTTATATTATATATACAACTTTAACCTGCTTTTACCTTTCAAAAACAAACTTTTATTCTAATTATGATAGAATAGTTTGAAAGTATCCAGAATTATACTTATATTTGCAAATATGCTTGACGATAAAAAACAAAATATTACCGTAGAGTCTTCTGAAAACCACAATGGCGCAAAATCAAGGGGAGGGTTGGATTTTACCGACGAGGCAGAGTTCGACTTTGATGCTATCTACCTTAGCAGCTATCGCGGTCTGTGTGCCTACGCCTGCCGATATGTTGATTTCAATGAAGCGGAGGAGATTGTGCAAGATACTATGATGTGGCTATGGGATAATCGTCAAACAATCATTCCTGGCAAGAGCGTTGGCGCCCTACTACTCCGAATTGTGCATAATAAAGCCCTGAACCGAGTTAAGCACAATACGGTGCTCACTAAGGTGCATCAGCAGATAGAAAATAACCTTAAGTCGCAGTTTGAAAGCCCCGACATGTACCTCTCTATTGAGCTAACAGAGCTCTTAGAGCAGGCTCTTAACCGCCTACCTGAAAATCTGCGCCAAGTCTTTATCCTTAGTCGCGTGGAGCGTATGAGCTACAAAGAGATAGCTCAACAGCTCGGTATTAGCGTCAAAGCGGTCGATAATCGCCTTACACGCACTATGAAAATTCTAAAGCAAGAACTTAAGGACTACCTCCCACTGCTACTTTTTCTGTTAGATATATAGAGAGTCTTTACAGCTGTTGACCAACCACTGTTTTTATATAAACAAAATTGAGGAGCGACCCTAAAGCCGCTCCTCTCTTATGAACCCCAAAAAATCTACCTTCAAAGTTACTCAAAAGTAATCTCGGCAATCTTGAAGGTGCTGTTAGCTCTATCATCCCAAGACTGCTGGTCACGACCAACCAAGAAGAAATGATTTGCTAAATCTTCTGCTGTAACTGCAACACCGTTTACAGTTGTAGTCTTTTTAACGGTAACATTAGTAACTTCTACTATCTTAGCACCCCAGCGGTCGCCCTGAAGAAGACCAAATACAATACCGTTATCTGCATTTGTAGCCTCATAAGAGATTGCGCAATCAAGCACTAAATTATTCCAAGTTCTTTCAGCATTACCCATACGACCATTAAAGCCACCGACAGAAGCAACATTTGTCTTGTTATTCGATGTATAATCAGGACCTGCATTCTCACCATGAAGTGTAAGGTCGCCTAAACTCTGACAGTTCTCAAAACCGCCATACCAAGTACCAGCAATACCGCCCAATGTACTTGTTGCCTTAATATCGCCGGTAACGGAGATAGCTCCACTATTTACACTATTGGAGAGAATTCTTGTACGACCCTCATCATTATATCCAACAATACCTCCGGAATGTATCTGTGCTCCACCGGTATTTACTACGGTAATATTACCACTATTCTTACAATTATTAATGTCAATATATGTGGTTGCATTACCACCATAATAAGCCTTATATGCAACATCTGCAAATACACCAGCTACATAATGCAACCTTTGAGCTGATGTGGTAAAGCTAATATCAATATTTCCACTATTTGTGCAGTTTTCAGCAGCAATAGCATAAGTATTATTAGCATCGTTCTTATTAACCTTAATAGCACCAACTCCGGCTACAGACCAACGAGCACTTCCAAAATTGATATTATCCATTTCAATATCAGCTGTATTGTGAACATTGGTAAGATTTCCTGCATACATAGCAGTTACACCTCCTACAGTAGTATACTTTGCTATGGTTGTTCCTGCCTTAGCAGCGATGGTTACCTTACCATTATTGGTAACATTAACAAGGTCTGCGTTAGCGACACCTGCGACACCTGCAACCCAGAGATTTCCTGTTGGAGTGTTTGCATTATATGTCACAGCGCCGTTATTAATACAATTCTCAACAGTACAGTAATTATACTCCGAATAACCGAGTTTACCGGCAGAGCCTGTAACTCCACCCATAGATATCACATAAGAGTTATTTGAATTTACTGTAAGGGCGCCATTATTCACACAATTGAATATTCCACCATTACTAATTGATGCGTGAGGATAGTAGCTACCGGCAACACCACCTATAAATGCCCAACCTCCGGAGTAATTGGTCAAATCAACTGTCAATGAACCATTATTGATACAATTCTCTATACGAGCATCTATACTTTTTTCTGCTGCATCATTAGGATATGTAGAACCTATAACACCCACGATAGTACCAATAGAACGGTCCTTGACAGTATCTACCCCGGTAACCACAATATCAGCATTGTTTACACAACCGCTAACAAGTCCCAAGTTTGCATCTGCAATAAAACCGTGAGGGGTAGACATATCTGTATTGGTCATATCAAAAGTAAGATTACAGCTTGAGTCGAGGACAATATTTTTAACAGTACCCCAATTCTCCTTAACAAGACCCTTAGTGCTAGTCCAATTCTTTATAGCATAGCCCTGACCGTCAATAACGCCGCTTGCAAGCACATTGAAAGTGCTAACAGAGCTAATATCTGTCATATCGATATCGTTAGCAAAGATAGCCTTAGCATCGAAACCTGCCTCAGCATAATCGGCAGCCAGCTGCTGGAGCTGAGCACCGGTAGAGATAACTATAACACCTGACTCGGCATTTGCAGCGCCCACATAAGTAAACTCTGGCATAATACGAAGCTCGCCGGCAGCAAGAGTGATACCCTGAGCTGTGTAACACTTCTTAGACATAGTCTTATTTGCAACATCGGTAACGGTAACCTCAAAACCGGCAACATATTTACCCGCAGGAACAGCAACATAGACAACAGCCTTGCCATCTGCGCCATAAACTACATCCATAACATTAATAACGCTCTGTCCACCAACAGGGCTAATCTGAGCGCTCTTATAATCTACAGAGAAGACACCAGAGATAGCCTCCTCGCCAAGAGCCTTAACAGCAACACTTCTCAGAGCGGTAGTATCCTCGCCCTGAGCGATAGTGAGCTTAAAGAACGAATAGAGGTTAAGCAATGCCATATTCTCAGTCTCTGAATAGCAAACAGCCACAGCAGTGCCAGGTGCAAAAGTTCCCTCAGTATAAGGCTGAACGGTAGGAACAGTAATTGTATTACCACCGGTATTGAGCACAGAAGCTGGATAGATAATAGAGTAAGGAGCCTCAACGCCATTCAAAGCAAACTGAGCACTCTTAGTACCTACAAAAGTATCTGCAACAGCCTCGGATGCAACGCCATTAACAGCAATCTTATCGCCTGCGCTCCAAACAACATCATATTTGCCGGAGGTAGCATCAAGAGAGCCAAGAGCAGTACGGGTGTCATTCTCAAGAGTAACGCCCAAAACAACCTTACCATCTGCTGGAGCAAGGTCAACATCCTTTGAACAAGATACGGTCACAAGGGCAAGTGCCAGACCGATAATGGTAAACATTTTCTTCATCTTTTCTAAAATTTAATCGGTTAACACTATTCGTCCCACTCGCCTTCAACAGGGGTAAGACCATCTACTGTTGCACTTTGAGCAAAGCCCTGCTCGCAGCAAAATGCAAAATTAACGACTTTTGGTGCCTCATAAGCACCGTTGTTTTTTGATAGTTTCATAGTTTTATGGTTAAAAAAAATTATTCCTTTATATATTAAATACAACTAACCTATTACAATTCCTACCGACAAGCCTCAAATAATTACAACAGAGGTCAGAACTACATAGGAGATAGTTTATATTGCTATTTTTTGTAATAAATTTCCTATATTTGCAACTAATAACCGCTATTTAGTTATGAGCAAGTTGATTATACCAGAGGGTTACAGGTCGCAATTAGACTTACAACAGACGGAGATTGCGATAAAGGAGATAAAAGATTTTTTCCTTACCAACCTATCGTGTGAATTAAGGTTAAGAAGGGTAACAGCACCGTTATTTGTGCTTAAAGGTTTAGGTATGAATGATGACCTGAGCGGCAAGGAGCGTCCGGTAACTTTTCACATAAAGGATATGGACGAGGCTGAAGCCGAGGTGGTACACTCGTTAGCCAAGTGGAAAAGGGTAACTTTGGCAGAGTACAATGTCGGAGTTGGCTACGGCATTATTACCGATATGAACGCTATTCGCGCGGATGAGGAGTTAGACAACCTACACTCGCTCTATGTAGACCAATGGGACTGGGAGCGGGTTATAGATGACTCTTCGCGCACGGTGGAGTACTTAAAGAGCATTGTTGAGCGCATCTATTGGGCTATAGTTCGCACGGAATACAATATATACGAGAAATTCCCGCAACTAAAACCACAACTGCCTGAGTCTATTAAGTTTATACATTCCGAGGAGCTATTACAGCGCTATCCTACCCTTACGGCAAAGGAGCGTGAGGATGCTATTTGCAAGGAGTATGGCGCAGTATTTATTATCGGCATAGGTGCAGCGCTCAGCAATGGCGAAAAGCACGACAACCGCGCGCCGGATTACGATGACTACACCACAATTTCACCTTCAACATTGCTACCTGGGCTCAATGGCGACCTATTGGTCTGGTCGCCGATACTCAACCGCTCGATAGAGCTATCGTCAATGGGCATTCGTGTAGACAAGGTCGCCTTAGAGCATCAACTGGAGATAAGCAACCAGCTTGAGCGCAAGGAGTTATACTTTCACAAACGACTACTCAACGACACTTTACCACTTACCATTGGTGGTGGTATAGGTCAGAGTCGTCTATGTATGGTGCTGCTTCAAAAAGCTCATGTGGGCGAGGTTCAATCGAGTATCTGGTCAGAGGAGATGCGTCAGCAGTGCGCATCCGCCGGCATTACACTAATCTAACGCAGAGAGGCAAAGACAAAAAAAGTAGGAGTATCTGACAAGTTTTTCAGATACTCCTATTTTGTTATACAGCTACATTATTACTTCTCAGACTCTACAAGAGCATCATAGAAGTCGGTAGTTACCCATGTAAAGCCCCACTCTTTAGCTATATTGTAGAGATATGGAGTGTTAACCATCCAGAGGAAGGTCTCGATACCCAAATTATGAAACTGCTCAATCCACTCAGGGTGGTTAAGGATAACATTGATATTATACGATGCTGCGTGATAGCCACGCTCCTTAACTTGGTCAGGAGTCAGGGAGTGATGCAGGCTGTTGGAGTTGAATATTACACGCATAGAGGGCTCCTGCTCAAGGACATAGTCGAGAGTCGAACTCTTGAATGAGAGCATATACATCTGGTCAACCATATCCATTTGGCGGATAACCTCAAGACACTTATCAACAAGCAACTTCTCACGGTCGCCCTTATGAGATTTAAGCTCAAGGAGCTGTAAAAGTTCAGGTGTCTGTTTTGCCTGCTCAAGCCACTCCTGCAAAGTAGGAATTTGATGACCAAAAGGTAGTCTGTAAGCTCGTATCTCCTCCAAAGTATTACCCTGGCAAGAGAGTCCGGGTGCTATTTTATTGTCATGATGGATAACCAATTGGTCGTCCGCAGTAAGGTGCACATCAAACTCACAGCCGGCAAAATTTGCCTCCTGAGCACGACGCAGAGCGTCAAGACTATTTTCGTCAGTTGTAAACTCACTACCGGTGCTGGCATGACCTCGGTGTGCCAAGATTTTTACCGTATGCTGCTTAGACTCTGTGCAGGCGGTAAGCGCCAAAACAGCCACAGAGAGCAGGGTTAAGAGTCGCTTCATAACTATCGTTTATTAGGCAAGTTGAACACATCTCTAATCTCTTGAACAGCCTCAGGAGTCATTCCCTGAGCAGTAAAACCAAAGTTTTTAGCTGTCATATATATGCAAGCAGCCTTATTGAGCACATCGGTCTGGTCGAAAGCCTCCATCATATTCGGTCCAACTGCCACTGTGCCGTGCTTCTCCCACAGAACAACATCATAGCGCTTAATCTGCTCAAGTGTAGGCTCTACAAGCTCTGTAGACGATGGCAACGCATAAGGTACAACGCCAATACCGAGCGGAGCAAAGGCTAAAGTCTCCGGTATCATTGACCAAAGAGTCTTTGTAAGGCGCTCGGAGTCAAGGAACTCCTCAGAGTGAGAGAGAGCTACCAACTCAATAGGGTGTGTATGCAGCGTAGCCTTGTAACCAGAGCCGCACTCTATCATATAGTCTTGAATTGCAAGATGTGACGAAATCTCTGATGTAGGAACAATGACAGAGTCGGCAATAATCTCATAATTAGCACAATCGTCTGTAATGCGGACAATACTACCCGCGCACATTGGGTCACGAGCCAAGTCGCGCATACGCTTACCTGTACCCTTGCAGTAAAAATAACAACCCTTGAGGTGCGGAAGAGTCACTCCAATAGGACGAGCTTCGCAAATTGCCGGCATAGCACGCATATCATCGTCTACATACTCTGTAATATTGAGCGTAAGGTTTCCTCCATTGCGCTCTGCCCAGCCTTTCTGCCACAAGTAACCTGCAACCTCGGCAACGCTATCTAATGCTTTTTTAAGCTCAGGACGAGAAGTAAGAATAGAAGTCATATTAGTTTGAGTTTTTAGGTTTCTATTTTATGAAAGTTGCTTTTTATTTACCCAGAATGTAAGCTCGCCACCTGCCAAGAAGTTCTGGTAGTTCTTGATGGCGAAGATAGGCGCATCACAGAATGAGTTCACAGTAATACCTCCCAGATGGTTGGTAAGGGTAATATTGTCATACTTGAGGTAAAACTCTGGAATATCTGGTTCGGTCTCAAAGACATCAATAGCCGCACCGAGCAGTTTACCACTATCCATAGCACGCTCAAAAGCCTGAGTATCCACCAGATAGGAGCGCGCTGTATTGATAAGATATGAGTTCTGCTTCATCAGTCCAAACTCGCGGTCGGTCATAATAGCACCATTTGAGCGGGCGTGGAGCGTAACGATATCTGCTGTAGCAAGTAGTTCGTCCATAGGAACAACAGTAACATAATCCTCCTTGCACTCCTTGAGGAATGGGTCAGCAACCAAAATCTTACAACCGAACACAGAGAGTTTATATGCCACCAAACGACCTATAGAGCCATAGCCGACAATACCAACGGTCATATCTGTCATCTCCTTGACACTCGTCTCAGTATTTGGATAGACAATTCTCCACTCTCGATTGCGTAGAGCGATATTTGAGCGGGCGATGTTACGAGTCTCAGACAGGATAACGCCGATAGTAAACTCAGCAACAGCATTTGCGTTGTGTGCAGGGTTGTTTGACACGATAATACCAAGCTCTGTAGCATCCTCAACATCAATATTCTCCAAACCACCACGGCAGGTCATAATAGCCTTGAGGTTTGGCGCCTTCTCAATCATACGGCGCTTGATAGGGCAGAGGTGAACGATAATAAGGTCGGCAGCAGCGATAGCCTCCTCAAGACCCTCTGGATAGACGATGTTGTCGTGACGACGAGCCTCAATATCTTTAATAATATCACGCATCTGCGACTTATCTGGCAGACCAAAGAAGAAGGTCTCCATAGTATCGTTCTCTTTAAGGTAAGGACGCACGCCTTTCTCCATCATTTCGCTGGTGATAAAGGCATCAGCAATACAAACTATTTTCATAAGGTTAGGTTTTAGGTTATAATTTCTGACAAAGATAACTATTTTTTTGCAATATTATCCATTTTAACGACAATTTTCAAACAATTGTCAAAATATCAAAACCGATGATGACTCAAAGGTAAATAGCCGCTATCTATTTAAGCAAGCCCCAAAAGTTTTCTCAAACTTTTGGGGTCACTCATCACCTAAAGAGGTTGATTAGAACTTAATAACCTCATTCAATCCCAACTCTTTATAGTGAGCCTGTAGCTCTTCGTTTCTATCTGAAAGAATAAGGAGTTTATCGCCGACAATAAGCTCTGTATCGCCCTGAGGAACAAAGTAGTCGCCATCACGACAGACCATGATTACAAGGGTATGCGCCGGAAGGCTGATAAGTTTAAGGGTATTTCCGGAGCTGAGCATCTGCTCATTAACATCAACCTCCGTAAACTCAGACTTCATACGGTCTTGAAAGGCATCGCCAAAGGAGCTTTCGCGCTCGGTACAAGCTACGCCCAATGCATTTGCCATACCGCTGACTGTAGCGCCCTGAAAGAGGAGCGAGATGATGGTTACAATAAAGACCACATTAAATATCAACTCCGCATAAGGGACACTATCAACCCACGGATAAGTAGCAAAGATGATAGGCACAGCTCCTCTAAGACCTACCCAGCTGACATATAATCGAGCCTTTGCTGTAAACATTCTAAACGGAAGCATACATAGTTGCACAGCTACAGGACGAGCAAAGAAGGTCATAAACAGAGCTGTAGAGAGACCCAAAATAAGGGTTGTAGGCTGGATAAGTTGGCGCACATCAACCAGCAGACCCAACATAATGAACATTATAATCTGCACAAGCCAGGTAACACCGTCAAAAAATGTTACAACGGTGCGCTTATGGACTATTTTACAGTTACCCACGACAAGCCCTGCAATATAGACAGCCAGGTAGCCATTACCCTGAATAAGAGTAGTGAAGGAGAAGGTCAAAAAGACAAACGCCAACAACAGCACCGAGTAGAGCGAGGCATTGGAGATATTAATTTTATTGATAGTCCACACCGCAGCACGACCAAAGCCATAGCCGGCGATAGAACCAACAACCATCTGCACCACAAATAGCACGATGCTTGCGCCAATACCCATAGCCTCCTTATTAGGCGAGAGTATACCGACCAACAGCAGCACCAAGATATACGCCACAGGGTCATTCGAACCACTCTCTAACTCAAGCAATGGACGAAGGTTCTCCTTGAGCCCCTGTTTTTTAGTTCTCAAGATGGAGAATACAGACGCCGAGTCGGTAGAGGACATTGTCGAGGCGAGTAGCAAGGCAAGTGGGAAACTCAACCCTGCACCAATCCACGAAGAGATTCCGAAGATAAAGCCTCCGAGGATAAATGCCGTAAGCAATACCCCGACCGTAGCCAATATCACACCAGGCGCCAGAACGGTCCGAATTTCCGAAAATTTGGTATCCATACCTCCTGAAAATAGTATAATACTCAAAGCTATCATACCCATAAATTGGGTTAACTCCGGAGAGTTAAAAGTCAAGATATTATACCCAAAGAAGATACCCACCGCCAAGAAGAGCAACAAAGCTGGCGCTCCCAAGCGATAAGCCACCTTGCCGGCAAGCACTGCCACAAAGAGGAGTATAGCTCCAATTAATAGGAAATTTTCGGTCGTTACTTCCATCTCATTTTACTTTTTCATAATTTTTACCTCACTAAGTTGGCGATACTCCAACTCAGCATACTCAAAAACCTGAGCTGCGACAATAGAGTTATCTTTGCGCATAGCCAAAATAACGCACAATGCCGAGACATCACAAGCCGGTATCGAAAGTAGAGCATCTACAGCCCCGGACTCTACAGCATCAACAACTTGTTTACGACGCGAGCGGTCAAAGGAGATAATTTTTGTCTCCAAAAACTCACTACGCTGCGTATCGTACGGAAGTCCGTGCCCTATAGTTCTGCCGAGCAACCATATACCTCCGGCTACAGCTAAAGCTATGCCCAACAATATGACTGCCGAGTTGATATCATCATATTCGGCGTCACTCCAAACATTCATTGTAATCAGGGGTAAAACTACTCCTAATACAATTACTAACAAAGGTAGAGCTACACCCTTACGGCGAGCTATAATATTATTGCACGAGGCATATATTGCCTCGTAAAATTTCATCTTATTCATTCTCGTTGTTGTTAAAATTGTGATAAAGTTGTTCTAAAGCAAAATTGATGCTCTAATCACAATCGCAACTGACACAGAGAATAGAGGTAGTAGTCTATAGTCCTCCTGCCCGTTAAAAGATAGAGAGAAAATCGAATACAATAACCGTTGTTTGAGGCTATACTTTGCAACATCGAACAACACAAAAGGTCGCGCACGACCGATATTCGTGTAGCAAAGTTTGTCGCCCCTGTGGCAGGAATAACAATAGTGGGAGAGAGGTGTACCGTATTGTTGTAATGGTGGCAAACCTCAATCTGTTCTACATAACGACTTGACACCTGCTGCGCAACTCTCTGCTCATCAACCTTCGCGGGACAAGAAGAGGATGGTTCCAAGAGAGAGGAACCGAAAATACAGAGCAGTATGACCAAGAATTTACACATCAGGACAAAGGTAGTAATTTTTTTTGAATTGCGACTATTCAAAAATTTTTCATCTGTATATTTTATAATATTATTCTCTTTATTCTTATTATTCTTAGT
>JAZNTY010000099.1:0-3180 GCA_045592005.1 Alistipes sp.
TGCTGTCAAGCATAATCTCAAGGCTTTCAAAGAGATATGCCAACGAGTCTCGGTTGCTATGCACACACTTCTCAATGTGTTCCATCTTGTTACGCTGTAGATGACGAATAGTAAGGTAGAGTAGCTCATCCTTGCTCTCAAACATCTCATACAGCGTGCGCTTTGATACGCCGACAGCGCTTGCGATGTCGTCCATGCGGACAGACTTAATGCCCTGCTCAACAAACATCGTTGCTGCCTTGTCAATTATACGCTCTTTCTGTGTCATAAAATAAATATGGTAGTTCAGGGCACAAAGATACAGAAAACTCGGCAAACAAAAAAAGTTTTCAGAGTTTTTTAGTGCTAAAAAAATACCCGATTTGGCACATATACACCAAATCGGACAAATTTTCCATTCTAATGGCTCTATTTTCGAGGCTTGATGCGTCTAAGAGGTAACTTAAGCACCCCGAAGAATGCTTCGCCAAAGATACCGCTGGACATCTTTGAGGTACCTTGCTCACGGTCTACGAAGATGATAGATTCCTCTGCAATATTAAAGCCGAGTTTCCACACCGTATACTTCATCTCTATCTGGAAACCGTAGCCTATCATCTGCACGCGGTCAAGGTCTATTTTTCTCAGCACCTCTGCGCGATAGCCCACAAAACCGGCTGTAGCATCGCAGACGGGCATACGGGTCATAATCTTAACATATTTGGATGCAAAGTAGCTCATCAGCAGACGACCGAGGGGCCAGTTAACCACATTTACCCCCCTGACATATCGTGAGCCTATAGCCACATCTGCCCCATTTTGCAGACGAATAGTAAGCCGTAGCAAATCGTCCGGATTGTGTGAGAAGTCGCAGTCCATCTCAAAGATAAGGTCATAGTTTGACTCCAAAGCCCACTTAAACCCCGCAATATAGGCGGTACCTAACCCTAACTTACCACTACGACAGATAAGGTTTATACGCTCAGGATGCATACTCTGATGCTGACGGATAATATCGGCGGTGCCATCAGGCGAACCGTCGTCTACAAAGAGCAGGTCATAGTCACCCTCAAGACTGAGCACCTTATCAATCATTCGAGCAACATTCTCCTTTTCGTTGTAGGTGGGGATAATTACAAGTTTTCTCATATTATATTGTCAAATTTTCGTTTCCCAAAAGCAGAGCGTAAAACTATACTACCTTTATATATATAGTGGCTCTGTTGTTTAGCCATTCGTTGTATAGTTCTCCGCTCAGCGGATAGCCGTTTATGCCAACTCAAAAAGTCACGCCACGCAGCAAATACTGCCTTAAATCCCGCAACATTACCCTTAACCAAATAGCTCGCCGCAGCTGCCATATCAAGTATTGGGCGCACGACTGCCACAACTGCCCGCTGAAGAGGTGTAGCACAGCGATAGAGCATAGCCAAATTATTGCGATGGTTGAAGAACATCTTCCTCGGAGAGCTTGACTCCAGCGTACCACCTCCCAAATGGTAAACCCGACTTTGAGGCTCCACAACCACCTTCCAACCTGCAAGCTGCATACGCCAACAGAGGTCTATCTCCTCCATGTGTGCAAAAAAGTCGCCACAAAATCCACCTAAAGCGCGATATGCTGAACGGCGTACACAAAAGGCAGCACCACTGACCCAAAAGACCTCGCGAGAGTTATTATATTGACCATTATCACGCTCCAAAGTTGAAAGTATACGCCCTCGACAGAAGGGATAGCCCAAATAGTCTATAAACCCTCCCGCTGCACCGGCATACTCAAAGCTGCCTGGCTCCGCCACAGAGAGTATCTTCGGACCCACAGCTGCCACCGAAGCATCGGCAGCCAAACGCTGCACAAGTGGGTCCAACCACCCCTCTGGCGTCTGAACATCTGAATTGAGCAACACATAGTAGTCATACTCATCAAGGTGTGCCAAAGCGCGGTTATAACCCTCGGCAAAACCATAATTTTGCCCAAGCAGGACAACCTTCACATCCTCAAATTCACGCCTAAGCAACTCCACAGAGCCATCTGTTGAGCCATTGTCAGCAACAACAATATCCGCTCCACCGCTATTTTTAACAACAGAGGGCAGAAATCGGCGCAGATGCTCTTCGCCGTTATAATTTAGTATAACTACTGCTGTATCCATATCTAAACGCCTTTACGCCTAAACAGAGCCTCTCCTGTAACAGGGTCAGGATAGTATTTCCAACGACGATGCGACCACATCCAATATGCAGGTTCGCGCTCAATATCCCGCTCCAATAGGCGAACATATCGCTCAGTAATCTCGTGTTTTTCCAACTGTTCACGACCATCGTGGACAAGGATTACATCACAATCGTACCTACCCTTTGACACCTTACGCATACTGAGGTAAACAACCGGCAGAGAGAATTTTGTTGCAAGTTGCTCTCCTCCATCAAAAAATAGCGTCGGGCGATTGAGGAAGTTATACCAATGCACCTTACCGTGTGGTGGAGAGTTCTGGTCTGAGGCAAGACCGAGCATCATCGGTTTGCCGCATATGCCCTTTTCACGATTTTCCACAAAATAACGCACATATCGCTGACTCGGAATAGGGTACACATCCTTAAAGGTCCTCAAGTACTGAAACAGTTCATCCCACGCCTTGCTTGACAAAGGGTGGTATGCGCCAACCATACTATAGCCCGTAAGAGCCAGCCCCACAAACTGCGCATACTCCCAAAAGCCGTAGTGCGATGCGAGTACTACAATATGTCTACCATCCACAACATCTTTTACCGAGTCGGGAATATTAAAGTTGACAATCTCTCTTCGCTCTTGCTCCGTAATACCCGCCATATTCATTGTGCTAATAACAACCTCAGCCAAGTGACCGTAGAAGTCATTACAAATCTTGATTACCTCCTGTTCGCTCTTTAACGGAAACGAGTCGGCAATCTGCTTTATTATTAATGCTCTGCGATAACGCACCACATATCGCAAAACAAGGTATATAAATGTAGCGAGGCAATTATACTGCATCCAGTGGGGCAAAATTGCAACTGAACGACACAAGAGCCATAGGCATTTCGCGCCAGCGCTCAAAGTAGGCTTTGCGGTCTCCATAGTATTTAAGTTTTTTTTGGCTAGTATCTTCTTTTCTCGTTACCGGCACTACTCGCGCCTGTAAACAGCCTCCCCCATAACAGGGTAAGTCGGAGGCCAAGCGG
>JAZNTY010000100.1:0-14749 GCA_045592005.1 Alistipes sp.
ATCCGACTTGTTGAACTGCATAAATACTAAGTTCCAAATCTCGATAACCTGAGGGTGTCCCATATTTACCATATCACGACCCGGAACGGCATCTACCTCAGCCTGGTCACGCAGGTCGAAGTGTATCTCGCTACAAGGACCGCAAGGACCGGTCTCGCCCATCTCCCAGAAGTTATCGTGCTTATTGCCGCGGATAATATGCTCCTCTGGCAAATACTGCTTCCAGTAGTTGTAAGCCTCCTGGTCGAAAGGTACACCGTCGGACTCTGAACCCTCAAATACTGTGGCGTACATACGCGACTTATCCAGACCGTATACCCCAGTGAGCAACTCCCAAGCCCATGCGATAGCCTCCTTCTTGAAGTAGTCGCCGAAAGACCAATTGCCCAACATCTCAAACATAGTGTGGTGGTAGGTATCGTGTCCTACCTCCTCCAAATCGTTATGCTTACCCGATACACGCAGACACTTCTGCGAGTCAGCAGCGCGCGGTGTACGACGAGGGGCGTTACCTAAAAAGATATCCTTAAATTGGTTCATACCTGCGTTGGTAAACATCAAGGTAGGGTCATTCTTCACTACCATAGGTGCAGAAGGGACTATCTCATGCTCCTTCGTGGCAAAGAAGTCCAAAAATGCTTGGCGAATTTCGTTCGATTTCATTGTATACTAAAATTATTATTCAACTCGTTTTATGCTCAGCCTGAGCCTTCGATAATGGGACCTAATAGGTCATTGTCGAAATATACAGGCATATCAGGTTGCAAAATTAATGTAAATTTTGTATTTTTGCACCTATATTTATAAGTTTTTTAGCTATTATTGTAAATATGGCAACAAAGAGTGACAATTCAAACGGCAAAGTAAGGGTATCAAGATACCCTTTGCTGAGGAATGTGTTGCTCGGCTTTATAGTTATGTCCTTGGTAAATTTGGCTGTATCCTATCTCTTCTATACGCCCAAATTGTACTCTATCGACAACCGTAACAGAGAGATGGTTATTAAGTATAATATCCTTCAAGACCGCATTCGGACTTTGGAGAGTAAAATTGACGAGATACACCACCGCGACACTTATGTCTATAGAGCCCTCTTTTCGGTTGATACTCTGGCGATTGAGGGTATCTATACTCCCTATCCGGAGAGTAAATATGCAGCTCTGCAAAATGACGAGTATTCAACCCTTATGACCGCCTCATGGAAGAGCCTTGATAACTTAGCACGCAAGACTTATGCTACCACTTTATCGTTAGACCAACTTCAAATTTTGGCAAAAAATAAGGAGCGTATGTCCTTTGCCATTCCTGCTATTTGGCCCATTGATAGAACGCAGTTAGAGTGGTTCTACTCTTTTGGTATGAGGTCCCGTCATCCGATATACAAAACCCGTAAGATGCACAAAGGTGTAGACCTATCCTGTAAAAAAGGTGTTCCTGTATATGCCACCGGCGATGCAATAGTCCAAAAGACTGATGAGGGTAAGCGTCGTCGTGGTTATGGTCGTCAGGTGTTGCTCAACCATGAGTTTGGTTATCAGACCAGGTATGCCCATTTGGATAAGATTTTGGTTGAGCCCGGAGAGAGAGTCTCGCGTGGACAAATTATTGGTTTGGTAGGCTCTACTGGTGGCTCCACAGGACCACACCTGCATTACGAGGTTATTTATATGGGTCGAAATGTCAACCCTGTGAACTACTTTAACCGCAATATGTCCTCCGATGAGTATAAACAGCTTATGGAGAAGATGCGGACAAATACAGATTTGGAAATTGAGTAATATGATACACAAAAAGGGTAGCAAGATGACTAAATTTATCATTACGGTGCTTACTTGGGTAGGCGCTGCGGTGGTATATTTTGCTATATTCTCAGCGCTCTTTGACACGCCTGCCGAGTATGAGTTGCGTCACTCTACCGATAAAATGGTTGCCGAATATAACATTCTGAGTGCTCGCTATGACTCCCTTAATATGGTGGTTGACAATATCATTGAGCGTGATAAAAATATTTTCGGCATACTCTTTGAGTCTACGCCATACGACTTTAACTCTGATTATGAGCAACAACGACTGCTGCTGCATGAGGATTTAATTGCGCGCTCTAAGCATAATATGCTCAAGCGCCTGACTCGCTCTTTGGATGCGTTGGAGCAAGGGGTTACACAGCTTGACCAAAGTTATAGTACTCTACAACAACGCCTTGATGAAATGGGAGACAAGCGTAATAATATCCCCTCTATTCAGCCTGTTATAAATCATCAGCTTACGCTGCTTACTGCGGGGTATGGAATGTTGATGCATCCATTTTATCGTACTCTACAGTCACATCAGGGGGTGGACTATACCATACCTGAGGGCGAGAGTATATTTGCTACAGCCGACGGCGTGGTTAAGGAGGTTATTGGCAAAAATTCAACCTCAGGCATAACGGTAGTTATCGACCACGGTAATGGATATACTACTTCATACAGTCATCTGCAGAAGGTTAAGGTTAAACGCCGACAGAGGGTGCGTCGTGGAGATATTATAGCCCTGTCTGGCAACTCAGGACTCTCACTTTCGCCGCATCTGCATTATGAGGTTCGTTTTGAGGGGGTAAGAGTAGACCCTGTGCACTACTTCTTTATGGAACTCTCCCCAGAGGAGTACCAGAGAATATTGAGAATAGCACAATCGGGTATGCAATCTTTTGATTAATAGATAAATTGGGTTAATGAAAATAGAACTTCTACTTTTAGACTTTGATGGTACCCTTGCTAATACAGGTCGTGCAAATGCAACATCTTATATTGAAGCTCTTGCCGAAGAGGGGATAACAATTACTGTGGATGAGTACCGTACTAAGTATTTTGGATTGCGCTGTCCCGAATTTTTGACCGATATAGGTGTTACTGACCCTGTGCGGATGGCAAAAATACGCAAACGCAAAATCGAGTTATATCCGACACACTTTGATTTGGTAACTCTCAATAAGCCCCTTTGGGACTTTGTGCAGCAGTTTCGTGCAGATGGTGGTAAGGCGGCAATAGTTTCCACAGGGCATATTGACAATATTACCAATGTTATGCGCTACTTGGGTATTGAAAATCAGGTAGATGCCATTCTTTCCTCTGACGATGTAGTGCGTTCAAAACCAGCGCCCGACTGCTTTTGTAAGGCTATGGAACTATTTGGTGTATCTCCATGTCAGACGCTTATTTTTGAGGACTCGGAGATAGGTCTTGCCGCAGCAAAAGCCTCCGGAGCGCCTTACTTTAAGGTTAATTTGGAGTTCTAAGTATATTTTTCTATATTTGCGATATATTTATACACTATTTGGCTATGAAGAGATTATCCATATTCATCGTGTTACTTGTTGCTCTTGTTGGTGCAGCTTCTGCTAAAGGTAATGTTCAGTATCAGGGCGAGGTGGACCTCGGTTACTCTTTTGGCGTGGGCAAGAGCGCCTCTGAGCGTGTTAATCTGCATACTATTCAAGGTATTAGAGTCGGTAAATACTTCTCTGCTGGTATTGGTACGGGTTTTGACTTTTACTACGGCTTTGACGATAGTAGTGAGATGATTGTCCCTGTATATCTTAACCTTAAGGGCTACTATCCACTCTCGACAAAGGTTAGTCCATATATTAGTTGTGATATCGGCGTAGGTGTAGGTGTTACCGGTGATGTGGATAACGATGCAGGTTTGACTCTCTCTCCGGCTATCGGAGTGGTGTGGGGCGTGTTCAAAGCTCAGGTAGGTTATAATCTGCAAAAGGTAAACAACATCGATTTGGGTAAACCTTCTCTAAGTTCTGTGCAGGTTAAGGTCGGTATAATGTTCTAAGGGTATGAAGGAGTTTGTTATCAACTCGGTTGATGAGTTGCCAGAGGTGGCACAGGCTATCTTGGATAACCTTGAAGGGCGCAATGTTGTTGCTCTCTTTGCCCCGATGGGAGCGGGCAAGACAACCCTGACAACTGCCATTTTGGAGTTGCTCGGCTCTAAGGATATTGTCACAAGCCCAACCTTTGCCTTGGTCAATCAATATCGTACTGCGGCTCAAAAAAGTGTCTACCACTTTGATTTCTATCGTATAAATAACCTCTCTGAAGCTTTTGATATGGGTTATGAGGAGTATTTCTACTCTGATGACCTATGTCTGGTTGAGTGGCCCGAAAAGGTCGAAGCACTTCTCCCTGACGATACTATGGTGGTCAGTATCGAAATTCTTGATGAAACAAGCCGTAAGGTTGTTATAAGATAACCTTTCCCCTGCGTATCAAATCCGAAAAAAATTCTTACCTTTGTCAAAATATTATTACGATGCGCAAGCTTTTATACAATATCAAGCAGTTATTAGTCAAGACGAAGAGTTATATCTCGCCTGTGTTTATTATGCTTTTTGTAGCGGCGTTTACGCTTTGGTATATCGCTAAGCTGAACTATAACTATACCACAGAACTCAATGTTAAGATACGCATAGGAGATCAGCGCTTCTCAGTACCGTGCGTGGTTGAGGGTAAGGGGACAAATCTCTTTGGATATGTTATCTCCACATCAAGACTCAATATTCCTCTCTCAGAATTGGAGTATACTGTTATGCGCGAAATTACTCAATTAGGAGCTGAACCAAGTGATAAACAGCGCCTGCATATTAAGCCTGAGTCGTTGGTTAACGCTATTTCGGTGCGACTTAGTGATATAAATATCCGTTCAGTAGGTACAATTCCGGATATAGAGGTTGAAAAAATGTTGTGCGATGATTAAGGTTGGTCTGTGTGGTACTATAGGTAGTGGAAAGAGTACGGTATGTCGTCTTTTTGAGCGCTTAGGAGTAGCTGTATATGAAGCCGATAGCCATGCTAAAGTATTGATGACCACCTCGCCATCGCTTAGACAAGACATTATTGAGGCTTTTGGAACACAGTGTTATGTCGACCAGCAGTTAGATAGGGCATTTTTAGCCTCTCAGATTTTTGGAGATGAACAGAAGCGTCTGAAACTCAATGCTATAGTTCATCCGGCTGTGTGTCGCGATTTTGTACTTTGGTCTGAGGCTCAGCAGGGCAGTTATGTTATTGTCGAGTCTGCGATACTCTTTGAGTCGGGTTTAGATAAGGTTGTGGATGTTACTATAGCCGTCACAGCACCAATGGATGTGGCTATTGCCAGGGCAATGGCTCGCGATAATAATACGCAGGAGGCTATTGCTGCTCGTATGGCGGTGCAAATGGAGCCTGAGGTGTTGGCGAAGCGTTGCAACTTTGTTATCGAAAATGTAGATTTAGAGGCTTTGGAACCACAGATAGAGGCTATAGATAGAGTTTTGCGTTTACGAAGATGATATTCCCAAATTTTCATACCCCTCAAGTTATGGCTATAGTCAATGTTACCGACGACTCCTTTTATAGCTCGTCGCGCGCAATGACTATTGAGAGTTTGGAACATCGTATAGCTGAGGTTGTGGCTCAGGGGGCAACGATAGTCGATATTGGAGGTTGCTCAACACGCCCAGGTGCTGAGGTTGTGGATGTGGAGTGTGAGTGGCAACGGGTAGATATGGGCGTTGGAACAGTGCGCCGCGTATGTCCCGATGTGGCGGTGTCGGTAGATACCTTTCGTGCTGAGATTGTGCGCCGTGTAGTGGCTAAGTATGGTGCTGTGATAGTAAATGATATCTCGGCAGGAGAGGCTGATAATGAGATGATTGCGACGGTAGCTCAACTCGACTTGCCATATATCGCTATGCATAGTCGAGGTACGCCTGCCACTATGCAACAACTTACCGATTATAAGGATGTGGTAGAGGATGTCTGCTCTTATCTTTTTTCACGCGCAGAGTATCTTGAGAGTTGTGGCATTAAGGCTCAAAATATTATTCTCGACCCAGG
Source organism: Alistipes sp. (assembly GCA_045592005.1). Taxonomy (GTDB): domain Bacteria; phylum Bacteroidota; class Bacteroidia; order Bacteroidales; family Rikenellaceae; genus Alistipes. The sequence goes on from JAZNTY010000100.1 coordinate 5,874, forward strand.
CTTTGGCTTTGCTAAGAGCGTGGAGCAGAACTATCAACTTTTGGCAGGTCTTAGCTCATTGTGTGATAAAGGTTATGCTGTACTTGTGGGTTTATCTCGTAAATCAATGATATACAAAGTGTTAAATAGCACGCCGGAACAGTCGCTGGTTCCAACAATGGCTCTTTGTTGGGAGGCTTTGCGTCAGGGCGCAACCATACTTCGAGTTCATGATGTGTCAGAGGCGGTGCAAATAGTAACGGTATATGATAAAGGCTTTAGATGTTTATAAGCGTTTCTCGACTGTTGAGGCTCTGAAAGGTGTGAGCCTTGAGGTCGCTCGTGCCCAAATTGTTGCCATAGTGGGGGCAAGTGGTGCGGGAAAGAGTACGCTGTTGCAGATTTTGGGCACTCTTATGGAGGCAGATAGTGGAAAGGTAGAGATTGCCGGCACTGATATATCGACCCTCAGCAGTAAGCAACTTGCTGTGTTTAGAAATAGACATATAGGCTTTGTGTTTCAGTTTCATCATCTGTTGCCAGAGTTCTCGGCAAGGGAAAATGTTGCTATGCCTGCGCTTATAGGGGGCATTTCGGAGCGTGAGAGTTATGCTCGTGCCGCAGAGTTGTTGGAATTGGTCGGTCTTAGTGACCGTATGGACCATAAGCCTTCAGAACTCTCTGGTGGCGAACAACAGCGTGTAGCCATAGCCCGCGCATTGGTCTGTAGACCATCTGTGGTTTTTGCCGATGAACCTACGGGCAACTTAGATAGTGCTACCCGTGATGAAATACAGCGTCTGTTGGTGGATGTACGCGATAGGTTTAACCAGACCATAGTTATGGTTACCCACGATAGCTCTTTAGCCGACTCTGTGGACCGTAAAATAGTTATGAGCGATGGCTGTATACTCTGATTATAGCTTCGAGCAGATGTATGAGCTGCTTGAGAACCTGCACGATAAGTATAATCGTCCTGAATTTATTGAGGCGGACCCTATATCTGTACCCCATCGTTTTAGTGATAGTCGTGACCGCGAGATTGCAGGTTTTTTGGCTGCGACCATAGCTTGGGGTAACCGCAAGGCGATAGTGCGTTCAGCTAACCGTATGGTCGAATGTATGGACTCAGCCCCCTATCAGTTTGTTATAGGGGCTACAGAGAGTGACTTACGCTCACTGAGTGGATATGTGCATCGCACATTTAATGGTCAGGACTTTATAGACTTTGTTAGAGCTATGCAGCGCATATGTCATAGCTATGGTTCTATGGGTCAGCTCTTTGAGCAGTGTTATCTGCGTAGCGGTTCGGTAGCCCAGATGTTATCCGATGTGCGCCGCGAGTTTTTTGCCGTTGAGCATAATGACCACGCACATAAACACTTCTCTTCTATTGACCGCGGAGCGGCTTGTAAGCGCCTTAATATGTATCTGCGTTGGTTTGTGCGCCGTGATAATAGAGGTGTAGACTTTGGTAGCTGGACTAAGATACCTATGTCGGCACTCTATCTGCCATTGGATGTTCATAGTGGTAATATGGGACGCGAGTTGGGTCTGCTTACGCGTCGTCAGAATGATTGGCGCGCTACGGAGCAGATTACTGACACGCTGCGAAAATTCTGCCCAGAGGACCCTGTAAAGTATGATTTTGCCCTCTTTGGTGTAGGGGTAAACTCGAAATAGCATGAGCCGGTTTCACTTCAAACACTTCTCAGTTGAGCAGCAGGGTGCCAAAATGAAGATTGGTACCGATGGCGTACTTCTCGGTGCGTGGGTTCGCTGTAATGGGGTAGAGAGGGTGTTGGATGCCGGTACCGGTACGGGAGTTATAGCCTTGATGTTGGCTCAGCGCTCTGAAGCAGTAGATATTGTGGGTATAGATATTGATAGTAGCGCAGCACAGTGTGCAGCAGATAACTTCGCCTTCTCGCCGTGGTCAGAGCGCCTTACAGCAGTGGCAACCTCGGTGCAAGAATATTATGATAAACCCTTTGATTTGGTGGTAACCAACCCTCCATATTTCAGCCACTCGTTGTTATGTCCTGATACTCGCAGGACGATGGCTCGCCATACTACAAAGCTATCTTTTGAACAACTTGATGCGGCTGTTACTCGTCTGCTATCACCCCATGGAACATTTGCGCTCATACTGCCCACCGAGCAAATGGAACACTACCTTACACTGACAACACTCCACTTGCATCGCCGTTGTGATGTGAGTACCAAGCCAGATATGCCACCGAAGCGAACTATGGTGGAGTTGCGTCATAGAGAGTGTGAGAGTGTTGAACAGACATACCTTACTATTGAAACATCCGTTTCTCGTACTTATACAGAACAATATCGGACACTAACAAGGGATTTTTACCTTAAATTTTGAGAATTGCGCTAAAAAGAGTAACTTCGCGTTATGAAAAAGATTTTTATACTTCTTGCAGCCCTATGTTGTGCTGCTACTACTTCGGCACAGAGTATTGTTCGTGTCGGTTTTTATATGGATAATGGTCAGGCTGTGCTCTCAAATCCTATGAGTACTATCTACGCCTCCGTTACGGTTCAAACCACCCACTTTACCCCTGGTGAGTTTGCTCGCTATGCTCAGAAATTGTTGGGTGTGCGCGCCTCTTTGGCTGAGCGTACCAATACACAAATACTCTCTACTGCTCTATATTCAAGTTCTCCGACGACAGCTCCACTGCATAATTCAACACCTATATGTGATGAGGTTGCTTTACCTGACTATCGTGTAAGTAACCGCGCTATGACCCTTGAGCAACAGGCTGAGGCTGCGGCAGAGATGATTTTCTCTCTGCGTCGTCATCGTAAAGAACTTATCACAGGCGAAACCGGCGAGAATGTCTTTGGTGCAGGTTTAACCTCTGCTTTGGCTGAAATTGAGGCTATGGAGCAACAGTGTCTAAATATGTTCTATGGCACTACGACCGTAAAAACGGATGAGTACCGTTATACACTTACACCTGCTGCCGGAGAGGTTAACCATATCCTTTGTCGCTATCGTGAGGGTGTAGGTATTGTACCTATTTCCGATTTGTCAGGCACACCTATAATGGTTGTCATAACTCCTGAGCAGGTTGATACCTCCGCGTTGCCAATAGCTACTGAGAAGGATAAAAGTAAGGCTGAATTTGCTATAGCTGCAAAGTGTAAGATCGAACTGCTGTGCGGTACCGACTCTCTTGCCCTCCTTGATATACCGATGTTCCAATTTGGTAAGCGAGAGGTCTTAGTTACAAAATAGAATGGAGAATAACACCTCAAAGATGGTCACTCTGCTTGGTCAAATCCGCAAGCAGATGAATGGCGCTGTGCTTGATACATTCCGTTACTACGGTCAGCGATATGGTATGAACTATGGCGTTGCCATACATACCCTTCGTCAAATGGCTCAGCAGCAGGGTATAGATGACTCTTTGGCGCAGTTTCTCTATCGTCAGCAGGTGCGTGAGTTGCAGATTATTGCACTATGGATAGCTGATGCCTCCAAGTTAGAGCATACTCTTGATTTTTGGGCTGCGGGTATTATCAACTCCGAACTCGCTGAGCAGGCGGCACAAGCTCTAATGTGCAAATATGCCGATATGGATAAGCTTCTTGAGCGACTAAGTGGCTCGGATAGCGAACTTGTTGTATACGCTGCTCTGCTTGCTGCCTCGCGTGGCTGTAGCGTAGGTTTTAGTGCTGTTGAGCGCGCTGTGCTTAATGTTGTTGAGCGCTTTGACGATAACCACCTTGCTGTTAAAGGTGTCTCTGTTCTGCTTGCTTCACAGATAGCCAATGCACGAACAGCCGTTGCACGCCTGCTAAAACAGCTGCCGGATTGTAAAACCTCAGCAGCTGTTGTAGAGAATGTTGCGTGGCAACTGAACTATTAGTTTTATATTGCTTGTCACAGGAGAGTCACATTATGGCTCCAGTATCGGTATGCTGTCAAAAATATTCGATGCCAACTCTGTTATGCTGTGTATTCTTACTACTTCAATGCTTGTGATGGTCTTGTTGGGCTTTGGAGTGTAGCCAGAGATTATAATTTTCTTAAAACCGAGCCTTGCAGCCTCTGCAACGCGCTGCTCTGTGCGTGGCGCAGGTCGTACCTCGCCTGAAAGACCTATTTCGCCGGCAAAGGTTATACCCTGGCTAAGTGGCATATCGAAGTAGGAACTTATCACGGCGGCTATTATGGCTAAGTCTAAACCGGTGTCAGATATACGGAAGCCTCCGGCAAAGTTGAGGAATACATCCTTCTGTATCATCTTCATACCTAATTTCTTCTCCATTACAGCCAGCAACATATTCATTCGACGGGCGTCAAACCCTGTAGTGTTACGCTGCGGTGTTCCGTATGCCGCCTGGCTGACAAGAGCTTGTACCTCTATAAGATATGGGCGTATGCCGTCTACGCTGGCTCCTACAGCAATACCGCTAAGAGGTGTGTCATAGTGTGTGAGCAATATTTCGGATGGATTGTCTACGCAAAGAAGTCCCTTTGTCGTCATCTCAAATACGCCAATCTCAAATGTGGCACCAAAACGGTTCTTTATGCCGCGTAATATACGGTATATGTTGTTATTGTCGCCCTCAAACTGAAGTACTACATCGACAATGTGTTCCAAAACCTTTGGTCCGGCAATTGTGCCCTCTTTTGTTATGTGACCGATGATAAATATCGCGGTACCGGTGCTTTTGGCATACTTTAGAAGCGTAGCTGCGCATTCTCGAATTTGGGATATACTGCCTGGAGAAGAGTCTATGAGCGATGAAGCCATAGTCTGTATTGAGTCTATGACAACAATATTTGGTCGCAGTGTCTCAATTTGTGTAACCACATTCTCTAAGAGCGTCTCTGTGTATACGGTGCAATTTTGGTTGTGTATTCCTATACGATCAGCACGCAGGCGTATCTGTTCGGCACTCTCCTCGCCTGAGACATAGAGCGTGGTCATATTGTTGTCCGTCAGCGCGAGTTGTAGAGATAGCGTTGACTTGCCAATACCTGGTTCTCCTCCTAAAAGTATCAAAGAACCGGGTACTACACCACCACCCAATACGCGGTTAACCTCACTGTTGCCTGTGTCGAGTCTAATGGTCTTGCCGCACTCTATCTCCTGCACTTTTTGAGGTTTGGCTGGCTCTATGGCACGACTTGCAACAAGGGCTGGTATACTATTATTTGGCGCCGATATAACCTCCTCTGTAAATGAATTCCACGCGCCGCATGAAGGGCACTTGCCTAACCATTTTGAGGTGTCATAGCCACACTCGCGGCAGAAATATGCCTTCTTTACCTTTGCCATTACTTAAAGAGTCTATAGATATCGTTTCCATTTGCAAAGAGCATAAGTGCCAGCAGTAGGAATAGTCCTATATACTGCGCAATCTCAAGCACTCGCTCGCTAACCTTGCGGCGGGTAATCATCTCCCAGAGAGTAAAGAGCGTGTGTCCGCCGTCTAAGCCCGGAATAGGGATGATGTTCATTATGGCAAGAATGATTGATAAAAATGCAGTCATAGACCAGAATGCGAACCAATCCCAAGTGCCTGGGAATATCTTGCCAATAGAAATAAAACCTCCAACCTGCTTATACAGACCGGTATCTGGCTTGACTATAAGTTTGAGCTGGAGCCAATAGTTTTTGATAGTTTTTGCTGTAAGGCGCGCTCCGGCGGGTATTGACTCAAGTAGAGAGAAACTCCTTGTTCTGAGCGTATACGGCAGTGCAGCTACACTTACACCAATCTTACCCTCGCCATTTACAGGTACTAATACCTTTACAAGCTCTGAACCGCGCACGACTGTAAGCTCTGTGCTCTTATTTGCACGCTCTTTAAGCAGCTCTGAATACTCGGTAAAGTTAGACTCCTCAATGCCGTCAATGGCTACCACACGGTCTGCTACCATAAGACCGGCATTCAAAGCCTCTTGTGAGGCAATGGAATCAATGATAAATGGATGAAGCACAGCACAGAAGGCTCCAAAGTCCTGCTTTTGTCTGAGTTTATTAATCTTGTCATAAGATACCAATACCTTCTCCTCAACGCCGTTGCGTAAGACGGTAACATCTACATCGTTATCGGCAAGAATTATTTTTGATATAATAGCGCCATTGGTAATTACCTCTTCGCCGTTGATAGCCACAAAACCGTCGCCATCCTTAAAACCTAAATCTTCGCCATCTGCATTAAAGGCGTAACCATAACCTTTCGATACATCCTCAACAGCCAAATACTGCTCACCCCATGCGTAGCTGATGCCACAGTAGATGATAAAGGCGAGGATAACATTCATGGTCACACCGGCAACTAATACGCAGAAACGCTGCCAAGCAGGCTTTGAACGGAACTCCCACGGTTGTGGTTCGGAAGCTAAGTCCTTGCTGTTCTGGTTCTCGTCAATCATGCCAGCTATCTGGCAGTAGCCACCAAGTGGCAACCAACCCATACCGTACTCAGTCTCTCCACGACGAAACCTAAAGAGCGAGAAGCCCCAGTCAAAGAATATATAGAACTTGTCAACGCGAATTTTGAAGAGTCGCGCCATAATAAAGTGTCCAAACTCGTGCACTGTCACAAGTAGAGTCAAACTTAGGAAAAATTGGATAATTCTGATTACTGTTTCCATATTATTATCTTCGTAAATTCAAAAAATCTTCAGCCAAACGGCGTGCCTCAATATCAGCTGCCGCTAAATCGTCTAATGTAGGGTTGTTGATAAATTGCGCCTTGTTTAGAGCGTGTTCTATGGAGGCTACAATATCCAGATAGCCACATTTATGGTCAAGAAATGCTGCTACAGCAACTTCGTTGGCACCATTCATTGTGCAGGCAGCTGTTCCGCCACGACGCAGACAATGGTACGCTATATCGAGCGCCGGATATTTTATGCGATCTACCTCTGTGAAGGTTAGGGTTGGATTTTGTGCAAAGCTAAAGTGCTCATCTCTGACGGCTCGATAAGGGTAGAGTAATGCGTATGATATAGGTATATGCATATCAGGTGTTCCGAGTTGTGCTTTTATAGCTCCATCCTCAAACTCAACCATAGAGTGAACAATGGACTCCGGATGTTGTATAACGGAAATCTTATCGGCACCTAAGCCAAAGAGCCGCGCAGCCTCAATAACCTCAAAACCCTTATTGACAAGCGTAGACGAGTCTATAGTAATCTTTGCGCCCATTGTCCACTGCGGATGCTTGAGCGCCTGCTCTGGCGTAACATCCTTAAGAGCCTCTATCGGTAAATCGCGCAATGAGCCTCCGCTGCAAGTGATTATCAGTCGGCGCAGTGGAGATAGTTCTCCGGCAAGAGATTGGAATATAGCCGAGTGCTCAGAGTCTATAGGTAAAATAGGTGCGTGATACTGCTCGGCTAACTTCATCACTATTTGTCCACCAACTACTAAGGTCTCTTTATTGGCAAGGGCTATCTTTTTTGATTTTTTTACAGCAGCAACAGTAGGTTGTAGACCGGCATAACCAACAAGAGCATTGACAACCACATCTACATTGTCATCCGCTGCGACTTGCGCCACAGCATCATTGCCGGCGTATACCTTTATAGGGTATGAGGAGAGAGCCTGTTGAAGGTCGTTGTAGTGGCTGAAGTCAGCTATCACAACGCTGTCAACATTAAACTCGACAGCCTGCTGTGCAAGACGCTGCCAATTATGGTGTGCTGTAAGGGTTGTTACCTCAAACAGATTGCTATTTTCGCGTACAATATCGAGAGTTTGTACGCCTATAGACCCTGTTGAACCAAGTAGTGCTATTCTCTGTTTCTTCATCTTAGAAAAGTATGTAAGACTCAGGATTGAGCGGTTTGCCGCCCATCCACATCTCAAATTCAAACATCAATTCAGCCTGTTCTTCGACGGCTGAGTAACCTAATATCTCACTTGCATTAACTCGCTGACCCTTCGAAATTATTGCACCGGAGAGGTTGCGATATACTGAGACGATATTGTTGTCGTGCTGTATAGCGATGCTATAGCCGCTCTCAGGTAGCCAATCTACTGCCAAAACTGTTCCAGGGGCTATTGACATGACTTGAGACTCCGGAGAGGATGCCATACGGATGCCAAATAGACCACCTTTGGCATCAAAACGCTCAGAGATAATACCCTCCATAGGTTTTGAGGCATTTATGGATGAATGTTGTTGCGAAGAGGTGTTAAGGGTATAGTGGCGGTCGTTCTCCATTTGGCGACGGAAGAGAGTGTCGGCAGTAGAAGGAGGAACTAAATTTTTGTTAAAGGTTACAGAGTCGTTCCTGACAGAACTCATAGTAGGGGTTTTGCCGTCAACAACTAAGATGCGGTTCTCGTTGTAGATAAGCATCTCATTCATCTTACGCTCCAAAGAGTCTACACGAATAAGTGTGCGAATAAGTGTTTGACGCGACTTGCTGGCGTCAGTACGATAGCCTGGAAGCATATCAAGTAGTGGCGTATATGCCACCAGCATAAGTAGAATAATAAAGACTATAGATAACATAGCCACGCCACTCATAACCATAGCTATCGGGGAGATATGGGTATACCAACGCACTGCTCCGCTCTCAGGCTCAATGATAGATAGCTTGCGTTTGCGTAGAGAAGAGTGCCATATTTGGGATAGTTTATCTAATATTTTCATATACGCCTATATTTTTACAAAAATACGAACTTATTTGTAAAATAACGCGTTTTTGGAAGATAAATTGCGGGAAATTGGTGTATAAAAACAAAAAAAGGTTGTCTTTCGACAACCTTTCAGTGACTCCGCCAGGATTCAAACCTGGAACCGCTTGATCCGTAGTCAAGTACTCTATTCAGTTGAGCTACGGAGCCATTTGCTGAATGCGAGTGCAAATATAGAGGCTTTTTTTGATACCTCCAAATTTT
>JAZNTY010000101.1:0-4423 GCA_045592005.1 Alistipes sp.
AAAAAATCTATTTGCCATATCTCTAACTATTATTTCTTCATATTTCTTGCTCGGATAATACCCATAACCGTCTGCTTACCCAAGCGTACATAGTCAAGCAGTGGAATATTCGCCGGACAGGTAAACTGACAGCAGCCGCACTCTATACAGCTTGTGATATCGTTTGCCTCCATAGCATCCCAAGCCTTCTTGCGAGCCTGCTTTGAGAGCAGATAAGGCTCTAAGCCCATAGGACACGCCTCAACGCACTTTGCACACTTGATACAAGCGCTCTCAACACCTCGAACCGTAGCGCTGCCAACCATTATGGTTATTCCTGAGCAGCCCTTCATTACAGGCATAGCTATATTAGACAATGCGCGACCCATCATCGGTCCTCCGTTGATAACCTTCACATCGCCCTCTGCAAGACCGCCGCACTTAGCAATCATCGCCTCCACAGGGGTGCCAAAGCGGGTAAGAAGGTTCTTTGGACTCGGTACGGCTGCTCCTGTAACGGTAACTACGCGCTCTATAAGAGGCTTATTCTTCTGCACAGCCTCATATACTGCCACAGCGGTAGAGGCGTTGCAAACAACTGCGCCAACATCAATTGGAAGTGCCGGAGGTGGTGGTACCTGACGAGAGGTTACGGCTGCAATAAGCTGCTTCTCGCCACCCTGTGGGTATTGGGTCTTGAGCATCTGAACCTTGATATCGGTAGCCGTGCCAACGATTGCCTGAAGGTGCTTTACTGCATCGGGCTTATTTGCCTCAACGCCGATAACGGCATTTGTTACGCCAATAGCGCGCATAAGAATACGAGTACCGACAATAAGCTCCTCGCCACGCTCTAACATTGTGCGGTAGTCCGAGGTAAGGTAAGGCTCGCACTCTACGCCGTTGATAATGAGTATCTCAGCCCTCTTGCCCTCAGGGATAGAGAGCTTTACATGTGTCGGGAAGGTTGCTCCGCCCATACCAACGATGCCGGCAGCCTTTATCTTCTCAACAATAGCCTTTGGCTCAAGGTTACACTCTGTAACAAGGCTCTTACTGCGGTCGATAGACTCATCCCAGATATCATCCTCGCGCTTGATAGTTATCATCATCTGGCGAATACCCTGACCATTGGGCTGAAGGTCTACAGCTGTCACGGTACCAGATATTGGAGCGTGGATATTTGCCGACATAAAGCCTGTTGCCTCGGCAATCTTCTGACCCACGACAACCTTGTCGCCCTTCTTTACTATCGCTGTAGCAGGGGCGCCGATATGCTGTGAGAGCGGGATATTGACTACATCGGGTAGCTCCATAGTCTCTATAGCGCTGCCTTTGCTCCACTGCTTATTGTCTGACGGATGAACTCCGCCTATAGGGAATGTTCTCATACTACTTCTCCTCCTTTACTTCTTCTTTTTTTACCAACGGAGCAAGTCCAATCATCGTTATTGCGCCTGTAGGACACTCGCCAACGCACTTGCGGCACAGACGGCACTTCTGGCTATCTATAAAGGCGAGGTTGTTCTCAACGGTTATAGCGCCAAACTCGCAAACCTTCTCGCACTTACGGCAGCCGATACAGCCAGCCTTACAAGCCTTCATCGTAACGGCGCCCTTATCCTTTGACACGCACGAAACATAGATAGCGCGGTTCTTAGCCCAGCGCTTACGAAGTTCAATAATGCCCTTAGGGCAAGCCTTCACGCAGGCGCCACAAGCGGTACACTTGTCGGCATCAACCTCGGCAAGACCCGTCTGAGGGTTGATGTGGATAGCATCAAAGGCACAAGCCTCGACGCAGTCGCCGTAACCCAAACATCCGTATGCGCAGCCTGTCTGACCAGCATAGAGTGCTGAGGCAATGGCGCACGATGAACTACCGTTGTAGCTATTGGTGCGAGGGCGCTTCTCACAACTACCTCCACAGCGTACAGTAGCTACCTGTGGCTCCTTCTTGGGGGCTGCTTTGCCAAGATACTCGGCTATGCGACCCATACACTCGTCGCCACCTACGGAGCAGTAGAGTGTCGAGATATCGTCACTCTCCACAAGGGCGGTAGCAAGTCCACGACAGCCTGGAAAACCGCAACCACCGCAATTTGCACCCGGAAGCATCCTCTCCGTCTCGTCGATGCGCGGGTCCTGGTAAACCTTAAACTTCTGCGCAACGAAGTAGAGCACTACTGCCGCCACTACGCCGATAATGCAGAGCGTAAGGATAGTGTAAATTAAAGTGTTCATTTCTCTTTATCTATTGTAAAACTTATTTTTTGTGCCAACTTATCTCTAAAAAGCCAAATTACTCCGTAGTACACCACAACTGAGAGTAACGAAATCAGCGCCGCAATACCCTCGCTTGCCCCAACAGCAACTGCTACTGCCAAAACGGCTACAAGCACAACCGCCGGTACTCCATAACTCAACGCTACGGCTATAAGACCCATTTGAGCCTTCGTAGCAACAACAACCCGCTCGCCAATGCTATAGTGCGAGGCTTCGGGAGTGGTTATAAGGATGTTGCGGGTTTTGCTCTCAACACCAAGCGAACAGGCGCTACGCGAGGCACAGCCTCCGCAAGCCTCACTGCTCTGAACAGCGACAGTTACCGTATCTCTAAAGATATTGATGACCTTACCGGTGTGGGTTATGCTCTTAGTCGCCATATTTGTTGATTAGCGGCATTAGGCGCTCGTGTCCAAAGGCGCAAGAGGAGAGTCGAAGCACAGGTGGAAATTGGTAACGCTTCTTCTCGTTCTTCATTATCATGGCGTGTATCTTCTCCACAACTTGGTGGTCAAAGCCGGCATTGATAATCTCCTCGCGGTGCTGTCCCTGCTCTATCATACGGGTAAGAATGGCATCAACAACCTCGTATGGCGGTAATATGTCGCTATCTTTCTGGTCTGGACGAAGCTCCGAAGAGGGCTCTTTCTCGATAATGCTCTCAGGGATAACATCGCCCTGCTTACGGTTGATATAGCGGGCAAGGTCGTACATCTCGCTCTTATAGAGGTCGCCCGTAACGCTGAACGCTCCCGCTGTGTCGCCATAGAGGGTGCAGAGTCCCAAAGCGTTCTCACTCTTGTTGGAGGAGTTGAGCAGTATGTAGTCTGTCTTGTTCTGCAACGCCATAAGCATAACGGTACGGATGCGAGCCTGGATATTCTCCTCCGTAGAGTCGAAACCTCTACCTCCAATAACAGGCTTTAAGGTGTTGAGCATCGAGGTGTAGACCTCTGTGATAGGCAGCACGCTGTACTCAATACCAAGTCGCTCGGCAAGCGCTGTGGCATCCTCCACAGATTGGTCTGGAGAGTAGGGCGAAGGCATCAGAAGCCCGCGAACATTATCTTTGCCTAAAGCCTCTGCCGCTATGCAGGCTACTATAGCAGAGTCTATGCCGCCGGAGAGTCCTACGCAGGCTTTGGTGTAACCATTTTTGTGGAAGTAGTCGCGCAGACCCATTACCGCCGCACGATAGTTAAACGGTGTGCGGTCGTGGCTATAAAGTGCCTCAGGAAGTACACAAGGGGTGTGCTCAACATCTGTGTCGTAGAGGGCAAAGTCCTCCGCAAAGTCCTTCATCATAAGGGTTAGGTTGCCCTTGCTGTCCATAACACCCGAAGTGCCGTCGTAGACAATCTCGCCTGAACCTCCTACCTGGTTTACAAAGACAACGGTCTTTGATTGAATGTACGACACATCGTGAATGGTCGAATATCGGCGCGAAAGTACACCCTTACCATAACGGCGCGCGTTGATGTTGATGACTATCTGTGCTGTGCGCGGGAAGTTCTTCTGTCGACGGAAATCATCCCCCACAACAAGAGCAACACGCTCGCCTGCAATAAAAAGGGTCTCAATGCCTGTGCCGGAGGTTAGAAAACCCATCTCGCGGCGCGCTGTAATATGCTTCTTGGTCACACAGTGGGCTATATGTCCCTCCTGCATCACTATCGCAGCACTCATAGTGCCGTCTATGGAGAGCAACGGAGAACCAACAATGGCTACTATCGAGTCACAATGCTTGGCTATGCGCTCCAACGCATCCTCACAAAGCTCCAAAAAGGTGGTCTTGCGCAGTAGGTCAAAGGCTGGCGTGCCACTTACAGCCTGCTCCGCAAAAACAACAACATCCGCACCACACGACTTGGCTCGCTCTACAGCATCTATAATCTTGTCTGTATTGCCACCAATGTCGCCTATGGTGTAGTTCAGTTGGGCAAGTGCTATCTTCATACCTTATTTATTATAATGACGCGCAAAGATAACAATTATTCTTGAATGTGCCACTCAAAGCAACCTAATTTTTTCTTAACAATCAATATCCAAAAGTTTGTAATGCCGTAAACCGCTCTAACAGAGCATTATATAACTGATATGCAAAAATAGTTTGTAATGCAAAAATGCCACTTTGTAATACTTTGTAAAAGTGAGCTAT